>JAYTTA010000063.1:0-2517 GCA_043745345.1 Acetobacteraceae bacterium
TATAATTATCGCCGATAAGTTGCTCATAAGACCCAAATTCCCTGGGCAGGCAGTTGAGACAGCAGCTCAGAGACGCTGCGTTGCAGCACGGGATGTATCCAGCCGGGATAAACATCCAACAGGGGCCGCAGAACGAACGCCCGTTCATGCGCGCGGGGATGCGGCAGCACCAGGTTAGATGCCCGGACCACCTGCCCTCCGAAATCGATGATGTCGAGGTCGAGTGTCCGGGCCGCATTGACGACGCCACGTTGCCGGCCGGCATCCCGCTCGATCTTTTGCAAAGCTGCAAGCAGTTCGAACGGATCGATCTCGCCGGCCAGCCTGGCGACACCGTTTATATAAGGCGGCTGGTCTGAAGCAGGAATTGGTGCACTGCCATACCAGCGTGAGACCGCCAAGCTGCGCAATGGAACCAAACCCTGGAGCGCGACAGAAGCCGATGTCGCGATTTCGCGGGGGGATCTGCCGGTGGCGTCGGGCAGGTTAGTCCCAATGCCGATGAGGATGTTCAAATTTTAGTGGAACCCTATGGTTATTGCGTCACTTTTTGTTAACGTGTTATCGTGCTGAGATAATCTGCTAATCCGGAGGAGTTTTATCCGGTCCGCGCATTATCCAGGCTGCCGAGTTTTCGCTCCAAGTTTTACCTAGAAGGTTGTGAAACAATGATATTCCTGCCCAACGAGCGCGTCGCTCTTTTTATTGACGGCGCCAACTTGTATTCCGCGTCTCGTAACTTGGGATTTGATGTTGACTATCGCAACCTGCTGGATTTCTTCCGGCGCAAGGCGAACGTCGTGCGAGCCTACTATTATTCTGCGGTACTCGATACCGAGGAGTACTCACCGCTGAAGCCGCTAACCGACTGGCTGGCCTATAACGGCTATTCGCTGGTGACCAAGCCCGCCAAGGAATTTACCGACGCCTCAGGCCGCCGGCGGGTCAAGGGCAACATGGACATCGAGGTTGCCGTCGACATGCTTGAGCTGGCGCCCCGGATCGATCACGCGGTCCTATTCAGCGGCGACAGCGACTTTCGCCGCCTGGTTGAGGCCGTACAGCGCCGCGGCGTTCGGGTTTCGGTGGTGTCCTCGATCCGGACCTCGCCGCCAATGGTCGCCGACGAGCTTCGCCGCCAGGCCGACCAGTTCCTAGAACTGGCCGAGATAGCGCCGGAATTCACCCGCCGGCAGATGGAGCCGCGCCCACGGGCCGCGATGCCGACGCGGGTGACGCCCGCCGAGCCGTTCCATGAGGGCCAGGACGCCGTCTGACCCTTCCGGAACCGCCCGCCGCCTTGCCGATCATCGGTCCGGATCGCGATTGCGGCCTCTGTCCCCGGCTGGCTGACTATCGCCACGCCAACCGGCGCGAGCATCCCGACTGGTTCAATGCGCCGGTGCCAAGCTTCGGGCCTGCCAATGCGCATCTTCTCGTCGTCGGCATGGCGCCGGGGGTACGCGGCGCCAACCGCACGGGTCGGCCCTTTACCGGGGATTTCGCCGGCGTCCTGCTTTATAAGACGCTGATCCGGTTCGGTTTTGCCCACGGCAATTACGCCGCCGATCCCTCGGATGGCTTGGAGCTGCGCGATTGCCGCATTGCCAATGCGGTGCGCTGCGTGCCGCCTGCCAACCTGCCGCAGCCGTTGGAAACCCGCACTTGCAACCCGTTCCTGGTCGAGGAGCTCCGCGGCATGGCGCAGCTTCGCATCGTGCTGGCGCTGGGCCTGCTGTCGCACGCTGCCGTGCTGCGAACCCAGGGCCTATCGGCGGGGCGGGTGAAGTTCGCGCACGGTGCCATGCACCCGCTACACAACGGCCTAGTGCTGGCCAACAGCTACCACGTGTCGCAATATAATCAGAATACCGGACGGCTGACCGCGGCGATGTTCGAGCGCGTCATGGCCGACATCCGCGACCGCTTGCCGCAGCCGCCGTGACCAGCGTTCAGCTGTAGCGTTCCTCGGACCAGGGGTCGGCGTTGTTGTGATAGCCGCGGGTCTCCCAGAACCCTCGCCGATCGCTGATCACGAACTCGATGCGGCGGATCCATTTGGCCGACTTCCATAGATAAAGCCGCGGGATGAGCATGCGCACCGGGCCGCCGTGCTGGCGCGTGATCGGCTCGCCGTTCCATTCATGCACCAGGAAGACATCCGGCTGGTCGAACTGCGCCAGGGTCACGTTGGTCGTGTAGCCGTCATGCGCGTGGAAAATCACGTGACCAACCCGCAGGTCGGGCTTCACTACGTTGAGCAGCGCGCGGGCCGAGACACCCTTCCATCGGTTGTCGTAGCGCGACCACTGTGTGACGCAGTGCATGTCGGACACGCTCCCGGTCATCGGCAGCGCCATGTAGTCGGCCAGATTTAGGGACTGGCGGTTCTCGACCGCACCGTCCAGATCAAGCCGGAACTTGCGCTCCGGCACGTCCGGCTGGATGCCGAGATCCAGCACCGGCCAATCGGTCACCAGGGTCTGGCCCGGCGGCAGGCGGTCTTGCTCGGGATCG
>JAYTTA010000064.1:0-2516 GCA_043745345.1 Acetobacteraceae bacterium
ACTACCTGATCGTGACCGGGGCCTACTGGGGCTTCACGCTAACGGACGGCACGCTGCGCATGCTGTCCGTGGGCTTGTCGCTTCAGATCACGGGTCTGCTGCTACTTTCGGCGTTGTCGCCGGACTGGATTTCGGGCCTGTCTCTAGCTCGGGTGATGGCGGCGCAAGGCGTCGCCGGCGTGGCCAAGGATCTTATCAAAACCGCGTCCAAGTCGGCCATCAGGGCGACGTCGGAACGGGGTACCGGGCAGCTCCATGGTTGGGTCGCGCGGTTCACCGGGTCCAAGAACGTGATGAAGGGCGTCGGCTTCTTCCTGGGCGGGCTGCTGCTGCAGGGTGCCAACTTTCGTCCAGCGTTGTGGATCATGACCGGCCTGCCCGTCCTGGCGCTGGCCCTTGAAGGTCAGATGCCGGGCTACCCAGGGGGCACCCACGATCTTGTGGATGTTGCCCCAGGTCTGCTTGTAGGGGCGGAAGGAGGCGCCACGAACGCATTTGGGGTTAAAATCGGCCTAGTTCAGAGCGCAACGAGCAGAATTTGACCGCTAATTGCGAGCTCTTATCCTCTACGCCAGTCTGATGGTGGTGCTCGGTAGCTCAAATTGTTCAAGACTCTTCCAGAGTTCCAATGCCGATCCATGTATCGAGTTGATGCTTTATCTCGAGGCAAATGGCCACGAGCGACGGCGACAAGCGAAATGAGAGTAGAGTGACGGACATGGACATCGAATCGACTTCCCACTCCGCCATCGATCGCGTCGCGCCGATCTCCCGCCAGATCTGGGACGCGAAATACCGGCTCAAAGCTGTCGACGGCACGCCGGTCGACCTCACGATCGAGGATACCTGGCGCCGTGTGGCCCGCGCGCTCGCGAGCGTTGAAACTGAGGCCACCCGGTGGGAGCAGCCGTTCTACGAGGCTCTCGCGGATTTCCGGTTCCTGCCGGCCGGCCGCATCCTGTCCGGCGCCGGCAGCGAGCGGCGCGTGACGCTGTTCAACTGTTTCGTCATGGGCGACATCGGCGACGACCTGGGCAGCATCTTCGACCATCTGCGCGAGGCCGCACTGACCATGCAGCAGGGTGGTGGGATCGGCTACGATTTCTCCTCGCTGCGTCCCAAAGGCGCCCTGGTAAGGGGCGTGGGCGCGGACGCGTCTGGTCCGCTGTCGTTCATGGACGTGTGGGACAGCATGTGTCGCACCATCATGTCAGCCGGCGCGCGCCGGGGCGCCATGATGGCGACCTTGCGCTGTGATCATCCTGACATCGAGGACTTCGTCGCCGCCAAGCGTCAGGTCGGCCGGCTGCGGAACTTCAACCTCTCGGTACTCGCGACCGACCCGTTCATGGCGGCCGTCAAGGCCGATGCCGAGTGGCCGCTGGTGTTCGGCGGCAAGACCTATAAGGTACTGCGTGCCCGCGCGCTGTTCGACAGCATTACCCGTGCCACTTATGACTATGCCGAACCCGGCGTCATCTTCATCGACCGGATCAACGCGCGCAACAATCTCGCCTATTGCGAGCAAATCCACTCCACCAATCCATGCGGCGAACAGCCGCTGCCGCCGTATGGCGCGTGCCTGCTGGGCTCCATCAACCTCGCCCGCCTGGTGCGGGCGCCCTTCACCCCGCAAGCCCATCTCGATCTGGCGGAGCTGGCCGACCTCGTGGCCGTGGCGATCCGCATGATGGACAACACGATCGACGTGTCTGGCTTCCCGCTGGAGGCGCAGCGCCAGGAGGCCATCGCCAAGCGTCGGATCGGGCTTGGGATGACCGGTCTGGCCGACGCGCTGATGATGGTCGGTCTGCGCTACGGCTCGGTCGATGCCGCAGAACGGGCAGGGGAGTGGGCTCGACAGATCAGCCGTTCCGCCTACCTCACTTCCGCTGGATTGGCGCGGGAGAAGGGCGCGTTCCCGTTGTTCAATCGGGACGCCTACCTCGCGGGCGAAACCGTGCGCGAGATGGACGAGGACGTGCGCGCGCTGATCGCCGAACACGGTATCCGCAACGCGCTGCTAACTTCGGTTGCGCCGACCGGCACCATCTCGCTGGTGGCCGACAACGTCTCTAGCGGCGTCGAACCGGTGTTCGCGCTCGCCTACACCCGCAAGGTGCTCCAGCCGGACGGGTCCAGGACGGAGGAGGAGGTGTCCGACTACGCCCTGCGCCGCTTCCGCGCGCTGCATGGTGAGGAGGCGCCGCTGCCGGCGCATTTCGTCACCGCGCAGGAGCTGACGCCGGTCGAGCATGTCCGCATGCAGGCGGCTGTGCAGCGCCATGTCGACAGCGCGATCTCGAAAACCGTTAACGTGGCCGAAGATATCAGCCTGGAGGCGTTCCAGGAGGTGTATCTCGACGCTTACCGCAGCGGCTGCAAGGGATGCACGACCTACCGGCCCAACGCGATCACCGGATCGGTGTTGGAGGTGAAGCCGGCCGTGGCAGTGGTTCCAGCGACTTTTGGAACGGCGGAGCTGATGACGCGGTCCGACAAGCTCAGCGGTGCGA
>JAYTTA010000065.1:0-9256 GCA_043745345.1 Acetobacteraceae bacterium
TCACGACACCGCCAGGACAAGCGCCTTACCTGTCCCCATCACTAACTCACGGTGTCAGGTGTAAATGCAGATCACATAAAGTATGAACAAGCCCGATCCATTCGGAAGCGTTATAAAATAAGGTTATAAACTAAACCGACAGTAAAGATGAACCTCTACGGTCAAGCGTGCGTTTCAACGCCCGCTTCATCTGGCCACCTGCCTGGGGATGTTCGCATTTGGCTCAGGCGGCCAGGCGCTCTCCGGCGTCGCCGAACAGGAATTCCAGATCATCGATCTCGATCCCGGCGAGGCTACCCTCCTCGCTCAGGGCGATATTGGCGAGGTTGGCCTTGTGCTGCTGCAACTCGACAATACGGTCCTCGACGGTGTCGGCGGCAATCATCTTGTAGACGAACACCGACTTGGTCTGGCCGATGCGATGAGCGCGGTCCGATGCCTGATCCTCGACCGCCGGGTTCCACCAAGGGTCGTAGTGGATGACGGTATCGGCTGAGGTCAGGTTGAGGCCCCTGCCCCCGGCTTTCAGGCTGATCAAGAACAGCGGCACCTCGCCGGCCTCGAACCGGCGCACCGGCTCGGCACGATCACGCGTGTCGCCACGCAGTTCGACGAAAGCGATCCCCGCTTCCGTCAGCCGCGGCTTGATCAGGTCGAGCATCGAGGTGAACTGCGAGAACAGCAGGATGCGCCTTCCCTCGGGGATCATCTCGGTAACCATCTCCAGCAGGTCATCCAACTTACTTGAGGTATCCACCAGCCGTGCCGAGGGTAACTTGACCAGCCGCGGATCGCAGCAGACCTGACGCAGCTTCAACAGCGCGTCCAACACGACGATACGGCTCTGCGCGGCACTCAGTTCGAGGATCTGTTCCCGGACCTTGTCATACAGCGTGCCGCGGATGGTTTCATACAACTCACGCTGCTCAGGCGCCAGGCTGACGCGGCGCAGGATGGTATGCTTGGGCGGCAGGTCGGTGGCAACCTCGGCCTTGGTCCGGCGCAACAGAAACGGCTTGATGCGGCGGATCAGCTGCACCCGACGCACGGCGTCGTTGTTCTTCTCGATTGGCGTCCGGAAGCGCTTGGCGAAGCCTCGGCGATCACCGAGCAGGCCGGGCATCAGGAAGGCGAACTCCGACCATAGCTCCTGCAGGTTGTTCTCGATCGGCGTTCCGGACAGACACAGCCGATGCGTCGTGTCAAGCTGGCAGACCGCCTTGGTCGCTTTCGCATCCGGGCTCTTGATCACCTGCGCCTCGTCCAGCACCACCAGGTGCCAGGGCAGCTTCTTCATCGCCTCGATGTCGCGGGTCAGCACAGTGTAGGTGGTAATGGCGACATGCACGCCGTCAAGTTCCGCGCGCCGTGCGTGGCGATCGCTGCCGTACAGTACCGCAACCCGCAGATGCGGCGCGAACTTCTTCAACTCGGCGGTCCAGTTGGTGACCAGGCTGGTCGGCACGACGATCAAGGCGGGACGCACCAGCCGGTGCTCGGCCTGCTCGATGACGATGTGGGCGATAGTCTGCGCGGTCTTGCCGAGGCCCATGTCGTCGGCCAGGAACCCGCCCAGGCCGTTGGCGCGCAGGTGCTGCAGCCAATCAACGCCGTGCTGCTGGTACGGGCGCAGGGTCGCCGTGAAGCTCGCCGGCACGACAACCGGCTGGATCGCCGCCTCGCCGCGAAAGCGCTCGGCATAGGCTTCGATCGCTGCTGCGTTCTCCCACCGCGTGGTCAGCAGGTCCTCAAGGTCGAGCACGCCGGCGGCCTCGGCCTCGGGCAAAAGCAACGTGCCGTCAGCGGTGCGGCGCGCCGCCTCCAGCAGGTCCGACATCACGGCCAGCAACCGCCGGATGCGCTCGGCGGGGAGCTTCAGGATGCGCCCGTCCTCCAGGCTGGTGATCAGCTCGCCATCAACGATCTGCGCCGCATCCATGCCGCCGCGATCCAACAGCCGCGACAGGATCGGCAGCAGGGGAATACGGCTGCCGTCAATCTCGATGCCGAAATCGAGCGAGAAGCTGCCCGAGGCCGCATCGCTGACACGGAGGTCATAGGCGCCGACGGTCTGCACCCGGCGAGGGCCGAAATCGCGGTCGATCTGGTTGCGCCAGCCCACCGCCTGTAGCGCGGGGATGCGCTCGGTGACGAAGGCCTGCCAGCGTTCGGAGGCGTCGCGGCCACGATAGACATAGACCGTGCGGCCTTTGGCGGTGCCGCCCTCGGCAATGCGCATCTGGCTGAAGCCATCCGCGCGCAGGGCATCGAGCGCCGCGGTCTCGGCGGTGCGGTCGCGGCGGACGAATTTCTCACCTGAGCCGGCGCGCTGCACACGAACGAACTGGCGCTCGTCATCGGCCGGGGTAAGCATGCCTTCATAGTCGAAGTCGAGGGTCAGCGCGTCGATCGGCGCCATACGGCCGTAATCGTCCGGGCACTCGACCCGGCGTAGGCGCAGCACGGGCGTCACCGGACTCTCCAAAATCACCGGATCGGCGGTCAGCCTCGATATTGGTTCAGCGCGAGCCCGTAGGCGGGCTGCGGGCACCGGGGCGCGCGACGGCGCCTTGCCGACCACGCGCAGGACCTTAGGCGGCGCCGGCCGAACCGGTTCCGCGGGGGCCGCGCGCAATCGGACACGGCCAACCGCGCCAGTCGCCGCATCGACATACCAGGGCCCGGCATCGCCAAGAATGATGGCCGATTTCGGCGGCAGGTCAGGCGGCCGGTTGGCATTGAAAGTCCGCTCTTCGCCGATCACCAGAGGCTTGCCGGTGGCGTGCCAGCGTGCCTTGCCGAGCCGAGCCAGCAGCGCCAGCACGGACGGCACGGCGCCCGGCGCCACCGGGCTGCGGCGGGCGTCGCCCCCGCCCAGCATCTTGGCCATAATCCTTGTGGTCTCGCTGTTGGCGCGGTCGGCCAGGATACGCGCGGGCGTGGTCGATTCCAGCCGGCCGGTGCGCTCGCCGACCAGGAAGGCCGACACGAAGCAGGCGTCCGGCGGCTCGCCCGGCGAAAGCTCGAACACCAGCCGCGTGCGTTCCTCCGCGACGGGTGCTGCGAGCGTGCCCAGGAAGTTGTCCTGTATTGGACGGCGCAAAGCAGGAAACCGGTCGAGCGCCGCAAGGCAGCCGGCCGCGAGGTGGGAGCAGGCGGATTGGCCGCAGCTGCACCGGTTGGCGAACACGATACGGCTGCCAAGCATCGATGGAATGATGCGCGCGGTGTGGCGCTGGCCGAGATGCTCGACCATGACCGCGATCGAGCTGTCCTCGAGCGTGACCTCGACCGTCCCCAGCAGGATCAGGGTACGGCCCTTGGTAAGAGCGCGGGGGTCGAAAACGCGGCCGAGGTCTTCGGACGAAAACGGCGTCAGCATATCGGCAAGGAAACCTTCGGGGCTGGGAAATTCGAACTGCAAATGTTGGCCGTGCCACCCTCCGCGGAAAGTGGCGCAACCATGTAGCATGAAAAGTTTCTATGCAGGGGATCAATCGAACAGAAAGCCATCGTGCGCCTAGCCCTTGTTGCGCCAACGCTCCAGCTCGCCACCAAAATGGGGCGGGTTGCTGGCCTGGATCAACTGCACCGCCATCTCGACCTCCTCGGGCAACGGCCGCAGCTCCAGGATGACGTCATCGTTGCGGGCGGCATCGCGGATCGCGGTGTTGCTGTCCTCGGACGACAGCATCTCACGCACCGTGGCGATCAGCCCGCGTTTGGACGGCCGCTCGGCCGTCCCGGTGCCGCGCGTGGTCGGCCCGATCCGCCGCCGCCGCGCGGTCGAGGTCCGTGACGCCGCTTTCCTGCGCGCCAACACCGATCGCGCGACCAAGATAACCATGCCCGGCCCGTTCACCATGGCGCAACAGGCGTCCGACGATATCTACGGCGACGAGGAAGCGATGGCGACGGACTACACCGTCGCCATCAATGAGGAGATGCACGCGATCAAAGCCACCGGCGTCGATGTTATCCAGCTCGACAAGCCCTGGCTGCAGGCGCGTCCGGAGCAGGCGATGCGCTACGGCGTGCGCGCCATCGACCGTGCCTTGCGGGGGATCGAGGGCCTGACCGTGGTCTATCTGTGCTTCGGCTAAGCGGCGATGGTCAGCAACAAGCCGTCCGGTTATTCTTTATCTGTCGCAGCTGGCGGCTTCGGCCGCGACGCAGATATCGATCGAGGCGGCGCAGCCTAAGCTCGATCTCGGTATTCTGTTCGACCTTGGCGATAAAACCGTGATTCTGGGCGTGCTGGATCTGGGCATGGCAGGGATCGAGACCGCCGACGAGGTCGCTGCCCGGCTGACGGCGGCACTGGCGTTCATCGCGCCAGAGCGGCTGATAGCGGCACCCGACTGCGGTATGAAATACACGCCGCACGGCATTGCCCGCGGCAAGCTGCGCGCCTTGGCCAAGGGCGCCGCCGTCGTGCGCCGGCGATCGACCAGCTAGATCACTATGACTTTGGATACTTCATCCAAAATCATAAAGATGATCGATAAAACAGGAGCTTAGAGAATGAAGATGTTGCTATCCAAGATCATCATTCTCCAGGGTTGGTTCAGGAGTTTGGCGCGTCAGCTCTGAAATACGGCTCGACCGCACCGTTGACCCGCATGGTCAACGGGTTGCCACGCCGGTCGACGGTCTTGCCCACCGCCAGCCGCACCCAACCCTCGCTGACGCAGTATTCCTCGACCGTCGTCTTCTCGACGCCGTTCAACCTTATGCCGATGCCGCGCTCCAGCACGGACGCGTCGTAATGCGGCGATTTAGGATTGTTTGACAGGCGGTCGGGCGGAACGTCAGTCATGCGGCCTCATGGGTAAAATAACGCGGATCAGCCGCCAGTGACGCTCATGTGCCGCGCCACCGACGGCTTGTCGGTGTTGCGGTCGATGATGAAGTCGTGGCCCTTCGGTTTGCGTGAGATCGCCTCCAGAATAGCCGCCTCAAGGTCGGCGTCCGAAGCGTTGGCGCGCAGCACCCGGCGCAAATCGGCATCGTCATCCTGGCCGAGGCACATGTACAAGGTGCCGGTGCAGGTCAAGCGGACGCGGTTGCAGCCTTCGCAGAAGTTGTGTGTCATCGGGGTGATGAAGCCGATGCGACGGCCGGTCTCGGCGATGTCAAAATAGCGTGCCGGTCCACCGGTCCGGTAGCCGGTCTCGTCCAGTGTCCAGTTTTTGCGCAGGCGGCCGCGCACGACCGATAGCGGCAGATACTGCTCGGTGCGGTCACCATCGATGTCACCCATCGGCATGGTCTCGATCAGGCACAGATCAAAACCGTGCCGGCCGCACCATTCGATCAAGCCGTCGAACTCGTGCTCGTTGACGCCCGCCATGGCGACGGCGTTGATCTTAACGGCGAGGCCGGCGGCCTTGGCCGCGAACACCCCCTCCAGCACTTTTTCGATTTTGCCCCAACGCGTGATGGCGGCGAACTTTTCGGGGTCGAGGGTGTCGAGCGAGATGTTGACGCGTCGAACCCCCGCAGCGGTCAGGTTCTCGGCGTGCTTCGAAAGCTGCGTGCCGTTGGTGGTGACGGTGAGCTCGTCCAGGCCCGAGCCCAGCCGGTCGCCCAGGCTGCGGAACAGGGTCATCACATCGCGCCGAACCAGCGGCTCACCGCCCGTTATTCGTATTTTGGTGGTGCCCAGGCGGATGAACGCGGCGCACAGCCGGTCCAACTCCTCAAGCGAGAGGACGTCTTTCTTGGGCAGGAAGGTCATGTCTTCCGACATGCAGTAGACGCAGCGAAGGTCACACCGGTCCGTCACTGAAACGCGGAGATAGCTGATGGTTCGGCCGAATGGGTCGATCATGGCGGCGACTGCCTTTTCAGGTCGGCGATGATTTGCGGCAATCGGTAGCAACATTCAAGTGCGAGCGCCTCAACCACACCAGCAACAGTTTGGCGCAAGACAAAGTTCACGTCTGGCCGTTACCATCGGCGGAACGCGGCTACTGACTTCTCACAGCAAGGTTACCCTGCATGTTCCGGCGAAGCCGATGAGCTGTGTAGACGAGAGACATAGCAACCCGACGCGGCTGGCGGAACTGGTCTGCGCGCGCTTCTGCCATGACCTTGCCGGGCCGCTGGGCGCAATGGCCGGCATGGTCGAGCTGGCACGCGACGATGCCGGAGCGGCGACCGAGGCGCTTTCCGTCATCGAGGACGCGAGCACCGAGATGGGCCAGCGCCTGCGCCTGCTGCGCGCCGCCTGGACCGGCGACAACGGGCCGATGGATGTCTCCGAGTTGAGCGCTTTGGCTGAGGGCCTGCCGAACGCCCGCCGCCTGAAACTCGATTTCGATGCGGTGGAGCCCCCTTCATTGCCAGCCGGCGTCGCCCGGATCGTTCTCAACCTGCTGCTCCTGGCCGCCGAAAGCTTGGCGGGTGGCGGCAGGATCGAGCTTTCCGGCGATCCCGGCACGCAAATGTTGCTGCGGATCGACGGCCAGCGCGCTGCCTGGCCGGCCGGCCTTAGGGTGTTGCTCGCCGACAACTCGGCTGCCTGGGCGGCGCTGGACAGCCCGCGCACCCTGCAGGGACCGTTGACGGCACTGACCGCGCACAGCCTCGGCATCCGCCTCTCGCTGCTCATCGGCATCGGCCAGGATGGCCCGGCGCCGCTGCTACTCAGCGTGCTACCATGAGACCGGGCTACGCTATCCCACCGCGCGCAGCCACCGGCCAAAGGCACTCGACCCGGCCACCCCGCACGCCGACATACCAGTCGAACCGGTCCACCGTCGGATCGCAATGGCCCGGCACCAGGCGCAGCGTCTCGCCCAGCTTCAGGGCCGTCGTCTCGGATCCGTATTCCAACTTGCCATGCTCGTCGGAGGCCGAAACGTATCGAACATCTGGCCGCTGCCAGACCGTCGGCATGCCGCTGTCGATCGACACCGCCTTGTGGCCCGCATCAAGCACCGCCAGCCCGTGCCGCGGCGCGCTCATCACCGTGGCCAGGACAAAAAGCGCGTGCCGAAAATTCGAGACCGGCTGGCCGCCGGCGTCCAGGTTACGCGCGTAGTCGGCATCCATGAAGGCGTAGCTGCCGGCCTGGATTTCGGTATAGACGCCGGACGCCGCCTCGATCTCGAACGTGCCGGTACCGCCGCCGCCGACGATCGGACAATCCAGCCCCTGCTGGCGCAGCTGCTCGACCGTGCGGCGCGAGCCCTCGATCGCATGGCCGATCAGCTTCTGCCGCTCCTCGACCCCACGCCGGTGCTGCGCGCTGCCCTGGTAGGCCTGCAAGCCGCCGAACCGCAGATGCTTTGATTTCGCGATGGCCAAAGCAAGCTCGACCGCTGCCGGACCGGGCGCAACACCACACCTTGCAGCGCCGACATCGATCTCGACAAGCACCGACAGACGTGCCCCGGCATCAGCCGCCGCCCGGTCGGCCGCGGCGACCTGCGCCAGGTCATCGACACAGACCGCAACCTTCGAAATACCCGAAAGCGCCACCAGCCTCGCTAGCTTCTGGGCGCCAACAACCTCGTTGGAGACCAGAATGTCGCCAACCCCGCCCCAGGCAAGAACCTCTGCCTCGGCAACTTTCTGAACGCACTGGCCGATGGCGCCGCGAACGATCTGCTGATGCGCGATGACGGGGGATTTATGGGTTTTGGCGTGCGCCCGGAGCCGGACGCCGGTCGGCGCCAGCATCGCCGCCATACGGTCCAGATTGTATTCGAATGCGTCCAGGTCGATCACCAACGCTGGGGTGTCGATCTCGTCCTCGCTCATGCCGGGCTGGGCTGGTGGGGATTGCTGCATGGTTGATCCCTTGAAAGTATTAAGGCCAGGGCTCTACCCTAGACCCGCTGGGGGTAGCACCCACAGACCCGAGATTCTATTGCATACGCCTCGCGGCGATAAGGGTGGTATGGCTGCACAGATCTACATCGGACGCGAAATGCGCATTCTCTACAGCCACCGGATCCAGTCGCGCGACGGCCAGAGCGTGCATGTCGAAGAACTGGTCGCGGCCTTCCGCGCCGCCGGGCATGAGGTCCGGGTCGTCGGTCCGGGGTTGTACGACAACAACAAGTTCGGCGACGAAAGCCTGTGGCTGGCCCGGTTCCAGAAATACGCGCCGGCGGCGATCAAGGAACTGGCCGAACTGGCCTACAACATCCTTACCTACCGGCGCCTGTCCGCGGCCTGCCGCGAGTTCTCGCCGGACTTCATCTACGAGCGTTACAATTTGTTCCACCTCGCCGGGAGCTGGTTAGCGCGACGAACGAAGCTGCCGTTGTTCCTGGAAGTGAACTCCCCGTTGGCGGACGAGCGCATCGATCACTCCGGCTTGCAGCTCAAGGCGTTGGCGCGCGCCACCGAGCGCTTCACCTGGCGCTCCGCAACGCGCGTGCTCGCCGTCACCCAGGTCCTGAAAGACATCATCGTGGCCTCCGGCATAGCGTCTGACCGGGTCCACGTGGTGCCCAACGGCGTGGTGCTGGAACGTTTTGATCTTGCGGCGCCCCGTCCACCCCATGCCGGCATAACGATCGGTTTCCTGGGTTTTGTGCGCAGCTGGCACGGCATGGACGGAGTACTGAACTCGATGTCCGCGCATAATTCGGCGACCCCCGTGCGACTGATGGTCGTCGGCGACGGCCCCGCTCGCTCCGACCTCGAACGCCAGGCCGCCGCCCTGAACATTTCCGACTCCGTGATTTTCACCGGCGTAGTCGGTTTCGAGGCGGTGCCCGACTGCATCCGCCAGTTCGACATCGCGATCCAGCCAAAGGTCGTGGCCTATGCGTCGCCGCTAAAAATATTCGACTACATGGCGGCCGGCCTCGCCATCGTCGCACCCGACCAGCCGAACATCCGCGAACTGCTGCAACACGGCGTCAACGGGCTGCTGTTCGATCCGGACCAGCCCGGCGCCATGTGGCAGGCGATCGTCGGGCTGATCGAGGACCCGGAGCGGATAGCAGTGCTCGCGCGGGCCGCACGAGCCGACCTGGAGGCCAGGGGATACACCTGGCGCGCCAATGCGGAGCGCATCGTCGGCTGGGCAATGGACGAGCTTACACCAGGCGCCTCAGGGAAACGCGTGGAAACCGCCATCCTGGAAACGATATGACCCTTCGCAGTCGGCTGACCGAACGCCTCGGCATCACCCACCCGATCCTCGGCGCGCCGATGGGCTTCGTCGCCGGCGGTCGGCTGGCGGCCGCCGTCACCGCGGCCGGCGGCCTCGGCATTCTCGGCGGTGGCTATG
>JAYTTA010000066.1:0-2505 GCA_043745345.1 Acetobacteraceae bacterium
GTATCGATGGGCGAGCTGGACGGCGACCACATCGTCACCCCCGGCATCTTCGTGAAAAGGATTGTGCTGCTGGATCATGTTGTTAAGCAGATAGAGCAGCGCACCGTCCGCAAGCGAGAAGCCGCTTAGCGGATGACGTCCGGGGCTCGGCCCTGGTGGGGTTTGGGGCCAGCTCCAATCTTGCTTTTCTTGTTTTGAAGGAAACGTGAATGCCCTGGACCAGAGACGAGATGGCCGCCAGAGCCGCCAAGGAATTGAAAGACGGCTACTACGTAAACCTGGGCATCGGCATCCCGACGTTGGTAGCCAATCACATCCCCGCCGGCATTGACGTTCAGCTGCACAGCGAAAACGGCATGTTAGGGATCGGCCCATTCCCCTATGAGGGCGACGAGGATGCCGACCTGATCAATGCTGGCAAGCAGACCGTGACCGCGTTGCCGACCACCAGCTTCATGGACAGCGCCGCCAGCTTCGCCATGGTCCGCGGCGGTCACATCGATATTTCCATTCTCGGCGCGCTGCAGGTGGCCGAGAACGGCGACCTCGCCAACTGGATGATACCCGGCAAGATGGTCAAGGGGATGGGCGGTGCGATGGACCTGGTGGCCGGCGTCGGCCGCGTCGTGGTGCTGATGGAGCATACCGCCGGCGGCAAGCCCAAGTTGCTGCGCGAATGCACCCTGCCGCTAACCGGCAAGGGCGTGGTCAGCATGGTGGTCACCGAGCTTGGCGTGTTCGACATCCGCCCGGGTGGCGTAGTGCTGGTGGATATTGCACCCGGTGTGACGATCGAGGAGCTGCGGGAGAAGACCGAGGCGGGGTTCACGGTCGATGCGAATTTAAGGCAGGCAGCTTAGGAAGGATGGGGCTCTCCCTCCGCAGGCATTCCAACTGGCCGAAGGCGGCCAGTGGGAACCTTTGCCTGCTACGCCCCAAACCCCGTCGGGGTAGCAACCCGGCGGGCCTAACTTAGAAGCCAAGGATTACGTTGGCTCGTTCCTTGGTTGCGGCACGATCCGATTGATCCGGCGTGCCGCCAAACAAGACGACTGTCGCACCCTCGAGCAGCGCCGTCAGCCCCGGCCAGCAAAACCGCCGCGCAACCAAAACCCGGTCGTCCGGGCGGATATCGTAGCGCAACAACGTCTCAGACAAGCCGCGAGCCAGCACGGAAGACGGCCATCGCCGCCGCAGCATCGGCGGCAAATCGGCCGATCCCCGGTCCGCCAGCAAGTCATCGCGGGAGAAACCACGTCGCGAGCCATCGCCGGGCAGCAACACCAACGCCTCCCGCGCCCCGCCATGCCGCGTCAGGAACTGCGACCCGGACTCAAGCCTCGCGAACGCCGCAACCTGCCGGTAGAACCAGGCAGGGTTCGCCGCGCGACAAAGCTCCACCCCGTCCCATCCCAAAAACTGATGATCACCCGGACGATGCGAGTTGAGCCAGAGCCGGAACGCCCAGGCGTTGCTCGTGACCTCCGCCTCCTGTTCCTCGCGCGACGCGCGACGATCGAAATGCATGCTGGCCTGACCCCACCCGGTGCCCACTTGATCCGCAACTCCGGTCGGGTCTATATGCCGCTCCCGCCGGTGGGGGCCATAGCTCAGCTGGGAGAGCGCCTGAATGGCATTCAGGAGGTCAGCGGTTCGATCCCGCTTGGCTCCACCAATTCCCGGACGGCCGCCGACGCCATTCCGCCGGCCGGTGCGCCGCTGCCGCCGAGCAATCCCTCCTCGAGCGCCTTTATCTGAAGCGCCAGATACTTCGAGTAGATCCGCACATGCGGCAGACCGCCGGCGGTGAACCACAGGCCGGGCTGCGCGGTGCGGCGCCACATGTTGCGCTCCTCGCCACCGTCATCGAAGCCCCATACCGGGCCGATCCGGTCGGCGATCTCGTCGCCAAGGTATAGCCGGACAACATCCTGCTGGTTCTTGTAGCCGGTTGCCGCCACCAGCAGATCAGCCTCGACCACCCGGCCATCCTTCATCCGCACGCCCTCGGGCACGAACCGGTCGATGTCTGCGTATTGCAGCAGCCCGATGCTCCCATCGACGATCAGGTCCGAGCAGCCGACGTTGAAGTAGTAGCCACCGCCACGGCGAAGATACTTCATCTGAAAGCCGGTGTTGTCCGGCGCGCCGTTGTCCAGCCGAAATCCACGCGCCGCCAGCCCGTCCAGCAGCGGCTTGTCGGCCACCTGCATGGCGGCGGCTGAAATCTGGTAGCCTTTGACCAACACCGAATAAGGTACCGCGGTCGCGAGCAGATCACAGTCGGCCAGCGATGGGCCCTCCTTGTAGATGTCGTAGACTTTCTGCGCCTGCTCCAGGCTGACGATCAGGGTCGTGCTGCGCTGGATCATCGTCACGTCGGCGCCGCTGGCATGCAGGTCGTGGGCGACGTCGTGGCCGCTGTTGCCGGTGCCCATCACCAGCGCCTTCTTGCCCGCGAACGCATGCCCGGTGCTGTACTGGCCCGAATGCATCACGGTGCCC
>JAYTTA010000067.1:0-2490 GCA_043745345.1 Acetobacteraceae bacterium
GCGACATGGTGAGACTCCGATGCTCACCAGCTTGGATCATATCCCAGCCGCGTCGGGGAATCCCCATCGTGAGCCAAAGGACGTAGGAGCTGGTATAAGTTAGCCCGAGCGAAATTCTGGCCAATATCGCTGTCCGTGCCATGGATAGGATTTTGGCGCGCAACCAAGCCATTGCCGGCGAAAACCTCCAGCTGTTGCGCGACTTCTTCGCCGATTTTGCCGATGCTCTTGATTGGCATGAGCCGGAAGCCGGCGTGGTCGGATTCACGCGCTATCACGGCTTGGAGGGCGTTGAGGCCTGGGCCGACGCCCTGATCGGGCGCGCCAGGATTCTGGTGCTGCCGGCAAGCGTGTTCCGCTCAGCGTTGGCGCCGTCGGTGACCGATCGGTTTCGCATCGGCTTCGGCAAAAATGGTTTCACCGACGGTTTAATCGCGCTCCAGAAGTTTATGGCGGGAAACCTCAGACCCAGTCGAACGACCGGCGCACGGCCTTGTGCCACGAGCCGGTAAGCTGCTTTCGACGTTCAGCGTCCATGGTGGGCTCCCAGCGCTTTCCGGCCCTCCAGTTCCGCCTCAAATCATCGGTGTCGCGCCAGAATCCGACCGCCAGCCCAGCGGCGTAGGCGGCGCCCAGCGCCGTGGTCTCGATTACAACTGGCCGCACCACCGGCACATCGAGCAGATCGCTCTGAAACTGCATCAGCAGGTCGTTGACCACCATGCCGCCATCGACACGCAGGGTGGTCGTTGAAATGCCGAAATCCCGATGCATCGCCTCCAGCACATCGAGCGTCTGGTAGGCGGTCGCCTCCAGGCAGGCGCGTGCGATGTGCCCAGCACTGGCGAAGCGCGTCAACCCGGCGATCACGCCACGCGCATCTTCCCGCCACCACGGCGCGTACAGGCCGGAGAATGCAGGCACCAAATAGACATCGCCGTTGTCAGGCACCGTCGCCGCCAAAGCCTCGATATCGGCGCTTGCGGCGATCATCTTCAGGTTGTCACGCAGCCACTGGACCAGCGATCCGGTGACGGCGATCGAGCCTTCCAGGGCATAGCGGGCCGGCGCGTCACCGAATTTATAGGCGAGCGTTGTTATCAGCCCGGCGGCGGACGCGACCGGGACGATGCCGGTATTCATCAGCAGGAAGCAGCCGGTGCCATAGGTGTTCTTGGCCTCGCCCGGCTCGAAGCAGGCCTGACCGACCAACGCCGCCTGCTGGTCGCCCAAAATGCCAGCGATCGGCACGCCCGCGAGCACGCCGGTTGCGGTCGCATAGACCTCGCTCGACGACACGATCTCGGGCAAGACCTGCTTCGGAATGTCGAACTCGTTCAGGAGAGAAGAATCCCAGTCGAGCGTGGCCAGGTTCATCAGCTGCGTGCGCGACGCGTTAGTAACGTCGGTGATGTGCCGCCTCGAAAAATTCCACACCAGCCAGCTGTCGACGGTGCCGAACATCAGATCTCCGGCGACCGCGGCGTCCCGGGCGCCGGCCACATTATCGAGCAGCCATCTTAGTTTCAGGCCAGAAAAATAGGAGGCCAGCGGCAAACCCGTCCGATCCCGAAACCGGTCCTGGCCACCTTGCCGCTTGTAATCAGCGACCAGCCGATCGACCCGCGTATCCTGCCATACCAGGGCGTTGTGCACCGGCCGACCTGACCGGTCCCACAGCAGCGTGGTCTCGCGTTGGTTGGTGATACCGACCGCCGCCAGATCCGCGGACACCAGCCCGGCATTCGACAGGGCGGAAACGATGACGGCTTGGGTGTTGGTCCAGATCTCGGCCGCATCATGCTCGACCCAGCCCGGTTGAGGAAAAATCTGCCGGTGCTCCATCTGGGCGTTGGCGATGGTCTGGCCTTTCCGGTCGAACACGATGAACCGTGTGCTGGTGGTGCCCTGGTCGATGGCGCCGACATACCTTGCCAAATTGCCTGCTCCTTGCCGGAATCTTCCGATCGTTGCTTGATAGGCCGTGAATCCAGCCGGGAGACAAGGGTGACCGACGAAGACATTGGCTTCATGCCGGCGACGGAGCTTTCCGAAAGGGTGCGGCGGAAAGCAATCTCGCCGGTCGAGATCATGGGCGCGGTGCTGGCTCGCATCGAGGCATGCGAGCCGCGCGTCAACGCCTTCGCTCATCTCAATCCCGAAGTTGCCATGAAACAGGCGCGTGCCGCGGAAACAGCACTGATGGGCGGTGGGCCATTCGGGCGGCTGCACGGCCTGCCGGTGACGATCAAGGATCTGGCGCCGACGCTCGGCATGCCGACCGGGTTCGGCAGTCACTCGATGACCGGCTTTCAGGCCGACCATGATGCACCGCTGGTCTCCCGGTTGCGGCAGGCCGGCGCCATCGTTATCGGCAAGACCACGACGTCGGAATTCGGCTGGACCGGCGTCAGCCGCAACCCGGTCAACGGCATCACCCATAACCCGTGGAAGCACGGCTACAACGCCGGCGCCTCCTCGGCCGGCGCC
>JAYTTA010000068.1:0-2490 GCA_043745345.1 Acetobacteraceae bacterium
ACGACGATGTCGATCCGCGGTCGGTTGGCGAAGGCCTCGATCGCCGCCGACCCGGTATCGCCCGAGGTCGCAACTATGAGGGTGACACCAGTGTCGCGGTTGGCCAGCACATAGGCGAACAGCCGCCCAAGCACCTGCATCGCCATATCCTTGAAGGCGAGCGTCGGGCCATGGAAAAGCTCCTGCACGAACAGGTTGCTCTCCAGCTGGATCACTGGCGCCACCGCCGGATGGTCGAACCCGGCATAGGCCTCAGCGCAGATGCGTTGCACCACGGCGAACGGGATCGCATCGCCGATGAACGGCTGCATGATGCGGGCAGCGAGTTCGGCATAGGGCAGGCACCGCATCGCGCGAAGGTCGGCCGAGCTAAAGTGCGGCCACACCTCGGGCGCGAACAGTCCGCCGTCCTCGGCCAGACCCGCAAGCAGCACACCGGAAAAGTCACGGGCGGGGGCCCCACCCCGAGTGGATATGTAGCGCATGGGCCAACAATAGCCGCGATCGACGGCGGCAGCTATGTGGGAGATTTCTTCAGCGCGCGAAAATGCAGCGCACAGGTCGGGCTGGTCACGTCGCCCTCCAGCCTGGTGCCGTTCCAGTCGCCGGTGAGGACAAAATCTTCGATGGCGCCGGAAACCATCCCGTCCGGCGTGATGGTGGCATCAACCGCCTGGGTGCCGTTGAGGCGATAGCGGAACGATCGATCCTGCACCGAGAACATCACCAGCCCGGGATGCGGGCAGTTGCGGGCATCGGACTGAAACCGCGTGCTGGTGCCACGGTAAAGCCCGTCGATGGTGCCGGCCGGAAGTGGTTTTGGCGGAGGAGGTGGCGGTGGCGGTGGCGTGCAGGCGGCAAGAACAGAGAGGGCAAGCAGCAGCAAGGCGGGTTTCATTCAGGTCAGCACTTCCAAAGTTCGGGCAGGTTCCGCGCCATCCAGCCGATCAGCGCCGCGTTGACCGTCGCCGGCCGCTCCTGCGCCATCCAGTGGCCGGAATCGACAATCTGCTCGGTCAGGTCGGAACACAGCGCGCGCATTGGCTCGGCCAGCCGTGAGGTCACGGTCTGGCAGGTGTAGTCGTAGCGGCCATGCAGGAACAGCACCGGCAGACCGAGCTTGCCGCCATCCAGCGCCCGAGTGGCATAGGCGGCGTTGCGATCGTGGTTCATATACCAGGAATCCGGGCCGAAGAAGCCGTTGCGCTGCAGGGCGGAGGCATAGGCGTGAAGGTCCGCCTCGGTGATCACCTCGGCATCGCGCGGCACGTCGGGGGCGATGCCGGCCCCGCCGAACCAGCCGCCGTCACGGCGCACGACGGCGGTCCGTGACGGTTTGCCGGCGCCGTCGGGGCCGCCCTTGCGGAACAAGGCCTTGACCGTCCGGATCGGGTCGGCGTCGAACGATTGTCGAGCCTTCTCAAAATTCTCCTCGTAGAAACGCATGTATTCCCACTGGCCAGCGGGGAACTCCGCCTCCGGATACAGCTCGCGATCGACCAGCGGCAGGATCGCATCGAGCCCGCGCTCCAACCCGTATGGCACGCACAGATTGGCGATCGCGTGGCAGCGGTCTGGATGATGGCTGGCCAGATTCCACACCACCGGGCTGCCCCAGTCATGCCCAACCCAGATCGCGCGCTCGGCGCCGAGGTGGTCGAGCAGGTCGATCATGTCGGCGACGATATTTTCCTGGGCGTAAGCCTCGTGCGTGCCGTAGACGCTGGACCGGCCATAGCCGCGCATGTCTGGCGCGATGGCACGAAAACCGAGCCCGGCCGCCACCGGCATCTGGTGGCGCCAGCTGATCGACAGCTCGGGCCAGCCATGGACGAAGATGACCGGTGTGCCGGATACGGGTCCCGCAGCCAGGTAGAAGGTCTTTTGGCGCGCGGTGATCGCCATGTGTTCGGTGACGCCACGCTCGAAAGATCCGCGTTCGGCGGCCTGGGCATCCTGCATGGGGCTGGTCTCCGGACGTTTCGAGCCTGCACGCTACAGCGGCGGGCCAACATACTCCAGGCCGTAGCGCTCGCTGATCGTGACAAGACGTGCCTGGTCGTCCGGAAGGCGCAATCCTGCGATGGCGGCGAAGAATGTTTCGAAACCGCCCGGCACCACGGTCATGATCATCCGCGCCGGCGTGTCGGAGATCACGCGGAACGCGTGCGGCAGGCCGCGCGGCAGCGCCAAAGTGTCGCCCGGGCCGGCCTCGGTCGCTCGGCCGTCGCACCACACAAGCACCCTTCCATCGAGCACGTGGAACACCTTCTCTTCGCGGGTGTGCACCTGGCGCAGCGATCCCGAGCCGGGTTCGTAGCTGCCGAGGTAAACGGCATAGGCGTTGCCGGTGGCCGCGCCGGGAACGATGACGCGCATTCTTCCGCCCGCTCCGACGGTAACCAGGTCGCTCTCAGCAGGGCCGGTCACCACCGGCGGGCATGAACCGGACCGCAAAGGGCCAGTGGTCTGGATGGGCGACAGGCTCGG
>JAYTTA010000069.1:0-2483 GCA_043745345.1 Acetobacteraceae bacterium
GGACGCACTGACCACGATGCCGCGCCCTTAGCTCAGTAGGATAGAGCAACAGCCTTCTAAGCTGTGGGTCGGTGGTTCGAATCCACCAGGGCGCGCCAAGCAAGCGCGGGGCTCTGCGCCAAACTCCGCGGGGGGACGCGCCCCGTTGCGCTTTTCCCTTAAGTAAAGGGGTTCGAAGGGTGACCGCCCCTTTGCGGGTTTGGGCGGAGCCCAAGCTTACTGCCTACGGCGTAAGCGCCGAAATATGGGATTTCTTGGCAGGCAGGCGCCAAAAATGCTAGTCTTTGTTCCTATCAGATGATGGAGAACCGCCATGGCGCCTTCATTTCAAGATCGTGAGCAGGCGTTCGAGGCTAAATACGCTCATGACCAAGAGTTTCTTTTCCTTGTCACCGCCAGGCGCGACAAACTCTTGGCGCGGTGGGCGGCAGACCGGCACGGCATGTCGGATACGGCCCGCGAAAAATTGCTCCAGGCCGTGTTGGCGATCCCGAACAGTTGCGGACACGATAGAGCGGTGCTGGACATGGTCTCCAAATTCGTGGCGGCCTACGGTAATCCGCCCGACGAGTTCGAATTGCAGGCAGCAATGGAGCGCAGTGCTCAGCAGGCCAAGAAAGGTCTGCTGGAGGGCACCCGCGTGCTCTGACCAGCCCATCGTTCACCCCTGCTTGCTGGCGATCTCCTGCCACAGCACGCGCGTTTCCGCCCCGGGATCATCGTCGATGCGGCAGCGCCGGTCGAACACCAACGTCGCGCGTTGGTCCGGCGTGTAGGCTGGCCATTCCGGAATCGATGGGTGCCGCGGCACGCCAGTGCGCGCGAATGCGGCCCAGGTGCCGGACATCGCTGCCGCCAGCGTGGCTGCATCGGCATTGCTATGGTTTGGCGGCAGCAGATCGACGGTGTCGAAGGTGAACGGCACGTCCATCGCATGGGGCGATTTCAGGCGGCCGCCGAACGCCGGACTTTCCCAGGCGAACGTGTAGAAATAGGTGGGGGCTGGCGCGGTGGCGACTCGCCGTTCCGCCATGGTCCAGGACCGGATGCGGAAGTTGCAATCGGTCAGCGTGGCGATCAGCCGGTCGGCTGGGCTTTTCCCAGGCAGCAGCCGGCGATAATGCGCCAGCACCCGATCGGTGTTGGCGCCGGCTACCACCGCGACCTGCTGGGATAGTTCCGCCTCGGTCAGCGTGCCGTTCCACACCGCATCGTTCTGGGCCAGGAACAGCGATGCCTCGTCCTTGGTGTCACCGACCAGCAGCGGGATATCGGCTGAGCACTCCGGTGCGTCAGGCTCGAACGGGTGGCGCGGCACGATGGTGCCGTCAACCACCGGGCCGAACGGATAGCGATCGAACAGCGGCCAAGGCGACGGTCCCAGGGCTTTGACCGCAGGCTCGATCGCCGCGATCAGCCGCGCCACCGGAATGGACTGTAATTCGCCAATTTGAGTCCGCCCCAGGCCAAGTTCGAAAAGTATCGCCTCGGTGAGGGCTGCCGCGCGGCCGGGCTCGCGCAACCGGATCACGGCGCCGCTTTGCGCGATCGCCCGGTGGAACAGGCCTTTGGCCCGCGGCATCGCCATCAGGGTGCTGACTTTCCCGGCCCCGCCCGACTCGCCGAAGATGGTGACGTTGCCGGGATCGCCACCAAAGTTCGAAATATTGTCGCGCACCCATTCGAGCGCGGCGATCATGTCGAGCGTGCCTGCATTGCCCGACGGCGCGAACGCCGCTCCGCTGAACGCGGAAAGATCAAGGTGGCCAAAGATGTTGAGACGCTGGTTGACGGTGACGACGACGACACTCTGGCGACCCGCCAGGTGGCTGCCATCGACGCGTGCGCCGTTGGCCGAGCCGAACGAGAACGCGCCGCCATGCAGCCAGACCATTACCGGCCGCCGGGCACCGTCACCAGCGCCCGACGTTCCCAACTGTGGCGTCCAAAGATTGAGCGTCAGGCAGTCCTCGCTTTCCGGCGTGGTGTCGGGCGGGCTGGCGAAATCGGCGAGCTCCGGACGGCGTCCGAAGCCGACCCGCGACTGTGGCGCCTGGGCGGTGCAGGTCAAAGCGTCGCGCACGCCGATCCAGGGTTCGGGCGGGCGCGGCGGCATGAACCGGCCGGCTCCCGACGTGTCGGCGCCATAGGCCACGCCCTTGAACGCAGTGAACCCATCCTTCACGGAGCCACGCAGCCGGCCGTGCGTCGTTTCGACTTCCGCGTGCATCCTGTGTTCCCCAGATCATTGTGACTTTGGATACTTCATCCGAAGTCATAAAAATGATCGATATGACTGAAGCTTAGAACGTGATGATGTTTCTATCCAACGTCGCCACGCTCTAGGCTGCGAATGCAGGCATTCGATGCCAGCACGCCGTTCGGGTCAATTGCGCGTGTGAGCGTATTCGTCCGACCCAACAGGAGGAATGCGTTTGCCGCAGCGTTCAGATATCCAAACCGAACCGGGCGCCACGCGGTCT
>JAYTTA010000070.1:0-9141 GCA_043745345.1 Acetobacteraceae bacterium
CTAGATAGTTTGTGACTATACGTTCGTTTTTTATGTTATGAATAAAGAATAAAAATTTGAGGGCAAGTCTTGACCGCGATCCCGCCTTGCCTCAGGCGTACCGCTCCTGAGACATTCACGCGAAACCTTACCGCCATCGTAGCCCTGGCGGGCGCTGGCGCCGCGACGGCGGCGGTCTCCGTCGTGACGTTAAACCAACTGAAAGACCGGCTCATCAGCGCCAGCCTGCATGGCGAGCTTTTCGGCGTAGCGGGCCTGGTGGCGTCGTTGGATTGGATGGATGGCATCCTTGGGCTTCTTGCCGCCGCCGCGGTCGCCATGCTGTTCTGGCTGGAAATCAGGCATCGCGCGTTCAGCCGACTGTTGGCCACCCTCACCGATCGGCAAGCTCTTGCCGTTCTCACTATTGTGGTCGGCTGGTTCGGCCATTCCTACCTTGGCACGGGCGTGCTGCTCGGCGGCGATATCGCGACCTACATCTCCCGGTTTCTGGAGGTACAGCGCGGCCTTGATGCCGGACGGCTATCGCAATGGACCAACTACCAATATGCCGGCGCGCCGCTGTTGTGGTTTACCGGGCCGCTGACCTTCGTTGTCGGCGGCGCGATCAGCTTTGTCGTTCGTGATGCGATGCTGGCCGCCAAGCTGCTGCTGTTCACGCTGCATGTTCTTAGCGGCTGGCTTTATTTCGCGTTTCTGCGCCGGCTCGGCATCCGGACCGTGGCCGCCATGATCGCCGCCGCCGCCTTCGCCGGGTGCTTCGCCCACCTGCATCTTTTTCTGTATCGCGGGGTGGTTCCGCAGGCTTTCACGATCCTGTTCCTGGTGTTGCTGTTCCATTCCGCCGACGGGCTTCTTCGCGCCAAGGGCTCGCGATCGTTCAATTTTCTGGTCTTTTCCTTCGCCACTGCGGCGATCATCGTCAACCACCAGCCGCATGCCATGTTCGCGGCCGCCTATCTCGGGCTGTTCGGCCTCTTTGCCCTGAGGCTTGGCTTTTGGAAGTGGCGGCCGGTGCCAACTCTGCTGCTCGGCGGCCTGCTCGGCGCGCTCACGGCGGCGGTCGCCGTGATCCCGGTGCTGATGGAGGCAGACTGGGTGATGATCGAGCCTGGCGAGGCGATGTTCGGCCTCCGGCTGCCGACCGCTAGCCAACTGCTGAACCTAGTGCTGTGGCGCGATACTCGCACCAATTGGGGTGTCGACTCTTGGGCCTATCTCGGTATCGGGCTGACCGTGTTCGGTGTCATCGGCATCGCGGCCTCGGTAGGCGGCCGGTTGCGGGAAGGAGTAGACGGGTTTGCGCTGTCAGCCTGCGCTTGCCTGTCGGTCTGTTTCGTCCTGCACAGCGTGAACGTTCGCGACGTGGTGTTCCTGCTGTTCTTCGTGGCCCTGCTGGCAGCGGTGGGGCTGGACTGGATGCTGGATCGCCCGATGCTGGCCAGGCGCGGCCTGCTGGCGGCGACGCTGGTGGTGATGCTCGACCTTGCCAGCACATCGATCCAGCCGGTCATGCGCAACGACAAGGATTTCTTTGTCCGCGCGGGGGAATTCCTGGAGCGTACCGCGCCGAACGAGCGCGTGATGCAGCTATCGGTTGCGGCCAATGCGGGGCTGGACGCCGACATGGGTCCCGACGCCAGCCCGATGAGCTACTACGCGACGGTCCAGCGCACCGCGGGCAACCACAACATGGCAGCCAGCCGCGGCCACAACTTTCTGGGATCTTTGGCGAAAAGGATCGAAGCCGACCTTCAGGGCTCAGGAGTCCTGGCGCCGTCCAGCCGGGCATTGCTGGCGATGCTCAACGTCGGCCGGGTGATCTGCAACACGCCGCTGGTGATCGGCTGCCCAACCTCGTTCGCGGATGCCGCGGAAAATACGGCGCTTGGCCGATTTATCCCGGTAGAAGCGACGCCGGCGCTGTTCAGCCGGTATCTGACGGCCTTGGCACTGCCACCCGGCCTCGACAAGCCGATGCTGTGGCCAGAGTATTTCGGCGCCGTCGGCCACCAACCGCAGGTCGCGGCGATCGCCGCCGCGCTGGAAGGCTTCCTCGCCGCCGAGCAAATCGATTGGGCCAGCCGAACCGCACGGGCCATCGCGGTGCGCGACGTCGGCACGATGGCTGGTGCGGCTTTTTCCGACGATCCGTGGCACCCCAGAGTAACGGCCTATGAGGTTGGGTTGGATCGCGTCAGGCTGCAGGTCACCGCAGATGCGCCGGGCTATGTGCAGCTTGCCCATTTCTGGTTTCCGTCCACCAGCGTCACGGTCAACGGGATCGACACGCAGCCGCTGCGCGGGACGATCGGCTTGATGGTTGTGCCGATTCAGGCTGGCGCCAGCGTCATCGAGTTGCAGGACCGATGGACCGTGGTTCGACGGCTTTCCGCCTTTGCGTCGGGCGTCGGGTTGATCCTGACTTTGGCAACAGCTGCTTCCTTCGCGTGGCAACATCGGACTCGTCGTCCGGCATCGTGGGTGCTAGCTACCCCAAAGTAGCACTTGGGCGATGTGCCTAAAGGCACCTGCCCAGGTCGAGCGGATCCGTCTGGCCATGGCCCTTTGGTGGGGTCTGGGACAGAGCCTCGATCGCCGCCGACTTCGTGATTGTCCCGCAGCATCCCCAAGATCGCAATCATTGTCGTGCAGCCAACCTCGTCTCGGTATTCTCGGTGAGCATTGTTTATAAGCACTCGGCATATTCATCCGCCCAACAAAACAAATAAAATAACGCAACTTTGCCGAGGAACGCGGCCACCGGTACCGCCCACCCGGCCCAGGCGAGGATGCGTTCTCCAAACCCCTCGGCCAGCAGCATCCCGGCGAAGAATGGCATCATCCGTTAAGGGGAGTTCGATATGCCGGCATTAGCGGCAACAAGGGAAGGATCGCCAGCAGCGCCAGGATGGCGACACGGCGGCGGCGCGCCAGCCGGTGCATCCACCAGCCGCTGCCGTGCTGGGGGCGCAGTGCCTATGGCAGAAGGGCGACCTCGACGGCGGCATTGGCGCCCGCGGCTTGACGGCTGTTGGAATCAAGCTTGGTCGCGGACGGCTGCAACGAAATCGGTTTCTCCACCAGGATGAAAAGCAAGGCGGATGCCGCCAGCGTGGCCGCGTACAGAACCGGCATCAGAGCCCAAAATACCCAGTCTTCCATGCCGTGCGGCAGCAGCCGCGCCAGCAGGACCATGGCGATGCGGACAACGAAGCCGTGCACCAGATAGTAGCTGTAGCTCATGTTGCCGAGCCATCGCAGCGGCGCCCAGACCATTGCCGCCGACACGCGCCCGGCGCCGTGGAAGCAGACGGCGCACAGCAGGAAGAACGCGGCGGTGTGGATCCCCTCGGCCGTCACGCCGGATACCGCGTGGGTCACGCAGGCGAGGAACGCGGCCACCGGTGCCGCCCACCCGGCCCAGGCGGGGATGCGTTCGCCCAACCCCTCGGCCAGCAGCATCCCGGCGAAGAACGGCATCATCCGTAAAGGGAAGTTCGGTATGCCGGTGTTGGCGAAAGCAAGGAAAAGGATCGCCAGCAGCGCCAGGATGGCGACACGGCGGCGGCGCGCCAGCCGGTGCATGCCGGTGCCGAGCACCAGCCCGGCGGCAGCGATGTAGAAAAAGAACTCGTAGCTGAGCGACCAGGCGACACTGACGATCCCGGGTATCGGAACCAGCCCCGGCAGCAAAGCAAGATTGGCGGCCAGGTAGGTGGTCGCCCCCCATGGATCGTCGGGGATCTTGCCCGGGATCGGCACCAGGAGGGTCAGGGACAGCGCGAAGGCGAACACCACCAGGAACGCCGGGTAGATGCGCCGGACACGTCGCGCCATGAAGCCCGCAAAGGGCGGCGCGCGGCGGATCAGCGTGCCATAGATCAAATAACCGCTGAGCACGAAGAACAGCTCGACGCCGAGGTTGCCGTAGGCGCGCAACGCAGCGGCCACTGCGGCGGCCGGCCCAGGCGATAGGCCGATACCTTGCGACTGCACGGCGTAGTGCTGCAGGAACACGAGCGTGACCGCCACGCCGCGCAGCCCCTCCATCGGCAGCAGCCGGGCGTAACGCGGATCCTGAAGCTCGAAAGTGCCGCGCAGCCACGGTCCTAGCCGCCCCGCGATGACATCCTCCAACCCTTCCCAGCTTCAAAGGAAATGAAACTAGAAGGTTTTTGGAGCTATGTCACTTCAATCCCTGGTTCGTTTCGTTGGCCGGCTAGCCCTCGGCAGGCATGTTGGCCGCGACCGAGGGACGGGCGTTGAAGGAGGCGTGCCATTCGGTCAACCTGGCATGACCATCGCGCCAATTCTCAGCGGTAAAACGGAAATCGAAGTAACCCAGCGCCACGCCGATCGCGATGTGGCCCACGGAGAAATCGGCGGCGGCGAGCGCGTCGGCCTCCGCCTCCAAAGCTGCCGCGACGGTATGCAGCTTCAGCCGCCACAGCTCGATATGCGGCGGCGACTGGTTCGCCGCCGGGCGTGATCGCTCGCCTAGCCAGAGCAGCCCGATGTCGATCAGGCCTTGGCCGAGCGCGCGCCGACGCAGCGCGATCAGCCGGTCCGCGCCGGGCGGAAATAGTTTCCGCCCGGCATGGAGCCCGTCAAGGTAGTCCACGATCACGCCGCTGTCGTAAAGGATGCCGCCATCTTCCAGCACCAGCGTCGGAATTTTCCCCAATGGGTTTTGCCGCATGAGGTCCAGATGCGGCTCGGTGCCGCCGACCAGGGTCCGTACCGTGCGGATGCGGCCGGACAGGCCCAGCTCGGTCGCGGCGATCATCACCTGGCGCACATAGGGCGAGCGCGGCGACCAATGCA
The DNA here is from genome assembly GCA_043745345.1 of Acetobacteraceae bacterium. GTDB lineage: Bacteria > Pseudomonadota > Alphaproteobacteria > Acetobacterales > Acetobacteraceae > PALSA-911. Next base: position 4,828 of record JAYTTA010000070.1, read on the forward strand.
GTGTCATCATCGAGGTGGCTCCGTTTCGCGAAACAAGCTCTGCTTCCCAAAAGACTGGCACACGAACTGGCCGGCGCAAGCCCGGCTTGACCGTCGCCGTCTGCGCCCTACTACTTCGGAACGCTGGAAACGGAGATAAAATGGCGATCGACAAGCGGGTGGCGTCGGCCGCCGAGGCGCTGGAGGGCGTGGTCAGCGGTGCCACCGTGCTGCTTTCCGGCTTCGGTGGCGCCGGCTTCGCCAACACCCTGGTACGCGCGCTGGCCGAGCTGCCGATCCGCGAGCTCACGCTGGTGGTGAACTCAGCGACGCATCCGCTGTCGCAAACCCATCTGCTGATCGAGCGGGGGATGGTCCGCAAGGTGATTTGCTCGGCGGCGCGCGGCCGCGGCAAGGAGCTGTCGGTGTTCGAGGTTCTGCTGAAGCAGGGCCGGATTGAGCTCGAATGCCTGCCGCAGGGCACGTTGGCCGAAAAAATCCGGGCGGGCGGCGCCGGCATCCCGGCCTTCTACACGCCGGTCGGCTTCGGCACCGAACTGACCAAGGGCCGCGAGACCCGGACCTACGACGGCCGCGAGCATGTACTGGAGGAGGCGATCATCGGCGACCTGGCGCTGATCCGCGCCGACCGGGCGGACCGCTACGGCAATTTGACGTTCCGGTTCACCCAGCAGAATTTCGGCCCCAGCATGGCGACAGCGGCAAAGCTGGCGGTGGCCGAAATTCGGGTTTTCGAGGGTGTGCCGATCGCCCAACCAGAAATCCAGTTACCGGGGGTCTACGTCGATCGTGTCCTGGTCGTGGAGGGTTAGATGTCAAATGTAAAAGCACTCAACCGCTTCCAGATGGCCTGGCGCGCGGCGCAGGATATTCAGGACGGCATGCTGGTCAATCTCGGGCTGGGCATCCCAGTGCTGGCGTCGGACTACCTGCCGGCCGGGCGCGACGTGTTCATCCAGTCCGAGAACGGCATCATCGGCGCCGGGCCGGAGGCAGCTCCGGAATACGCTGATCCGGATCTGGTCGATGCCGGCAGTCGGCGGGTGACGCTTCGCGCCGGCGCCTCGATCGTCAATTCTGCTGACAGTTTTGCGATGATCCGCGGCGGCCATATCGATGTCACGATCCTCGGCTGCTTCGAGGTTGCCGAGAACGGCGACATGGCGAACTGGGACAGTCGGGTGCCGGACAAGGGACCGCTGGTCGGCGGTGCGATGGACCTTGCCGCCTGCGCACGGTCGGTGTGGGTGATCATGGAGCACAACACCCGCAATGGAGGTGCGAGGCTGCTGCGCCAATGCACCTTGCCGCTGACCGCGGTTTCCTGCGTCAATCGCATCTACACCGACATCGCGGTGCTGTCGGTCGGCGGTTCCGGTTTCGTGGTACACGAGATGCTGGACGGCCTGGAGCGCGACGTGCTGCAGGCCCGCACCGGAGCGCCAATCGTCTTTGCGCCCGATTGCCGGTCGCTGATCGCGCCGCTGATCGAGGGCCCTGGCTGATGGAGTGGACCGAGGTCAACGGCACAGCGCTGCGTTACGAGCTTTCCGGCGCCGGCGAAAACACCCTGGTGCTGGTGCATGAGATGGGCGGCTCTCTCGAAAGCTGGGACGAGGTTGTTCCCGTTGTCAGCCGCACCCGCCGGGTGCTGCGCTACGACACCCGCGGTGCCGGGCAGTCGGAAAAAATCCGTGGCGCCGTGACGTTCGACACCATGGCCGACGACCTTGCCGCGTTGCTCGACGCGCTCGGCATCGCCGGCCGCGTGTCGCTGGCCGGCGTCGCGGTCGGCGCCGGAATCGCGCTGAATCTCGCGGCGAGGTTCGCCGGACGGGTGGCGGCGGTAGTCGCCATGGCGCCGGCCACCGGCATCACGCCCGACCGGCTCGCCGCCAGCCTGGCGCGGTCCGAGGAGATGGAAACGCACGGCCCCCGCGCCCAGGTCGAGGCGACCTTCGCCGCCGCCTACCCGCCTGCGGTGCAACATGATCCCGACATGTATCGACGCTTCCGCGCCAGATGGCTGGGCAACGATCCGCACAGCTACGCCGCCATCAACCGCATGCTGGCCTACTCGGATGTTACGGAAAAGCTGCCGTCGATCGCAGTGCCGACCCTGGCGCTGGCCGGTATCCATGATGCGGTGCGCCCGCCGGCGATGGTCGAACCGATGGCCCGGATGATGCCCAATGCCGAGTTCCGCGCCATTGACACCGCACACTACATGGCGGTGCAGACGCCAAAGTTGGTCGCCGACGCAATCGACAGCTTTCTCTCACCACGAGGGCTTTGACGCCCTGCCGGTCAGACGTCCTCGGGACTTAGCGCGCCGATCAGTCCAGCCGATTTTTCATGGACCTCGGCCTCGCGCTCCAGGTTTTTCGGAAACCGGCTGCGCCGTGCCTGGATCAGGGTCTTCTTGGCCTGCGACTCGTGCCAGTGGCGAACGGCCAGAAGGGCCGCGTCCCAGCCGCGCTGGAATTCTGAGTCGGTCATTGGTGGTTCCTATGCGAAGCAAGGCTGGGGTTCTGCCCCTGACCCCGCCCGGGAAGCGCCCGGGAGCGCCCAACCTAAGTCGAGGGGTTACAAGGGGCGGCTGCCCCCAATGCTGGAACGTGGGGGCGGGTTTGGGGCAGAGCCTCATGCTCTCTTGCCCACGGCGTTTAGTATCATTTGGCTCGAGTTCGTCGAACCAGAATGCGAACTGACCCGGTGTTGGCCGCGTGCGGATAGGCGGCGGCGAGTACCAGCGGGCGCAGATCAGGCAGGTTGAGCCATAACGGCAGCTCACGCCGCAGCACGCCGCCGGCCTCGCCGGCGCCGCGGCCCGTGATGACCTCGATGCAGCGGAACTGGTCGGCGTGGGCCTGCCGCAGCAGGCCGGCCAGGGACTGGAATGCGCGCTGCGCGGTGCGGCCGTGCAGGTCGAGCGTGCGGGAGGCGGCGATCTTGCCGGTGCGGAAGCGCTGCCAGGTCGCGTTGTCGACGCCGGGCGGCTGCACATTGATCACTAGCCCGCCCAGCGACGCGCGTCGGGGCGAGGCGCGAACCGGCGGCTGTGGCACGGTCGTGTTTACCGTGACCGGCGGCGGGGGCAAATCCGGCAGGCTGCGGCCGGGCAGCGCCTTCAACGCGCGCGCGTAGTGGGCCCATTCGGCACGGTCGGCTTCGGTCAGGCGGCTGCGGCGTGGCGGCATACGCTTCCTGGCTATTTTATGGCGCTACGGCTGGCATGGCTGTGGGCCGGGCGCCGATTACCCATGCCGCCATCACAGCCAAAACTGCCAACGTGGCATAGCACAGCATCGGGCTGCCGGTCGCGGTTAGGGTAGCGCCCATGCTGAGTGGCAGCAGCATCACGCCGGAGAACATCGCGGCCGCGCCAAGCCCGGTCGCCTCGGTGCGCCGGGCGCCGCCAAGGCGGGCGTATTCGGCGAAGGCCAGCCCCGTGAAGCCGCTGGCGGTGGCGCCGGCGATGACGCAAGTGAGAAGGATCGCGGCGGTCGGCCAGGCGGGTGCAAAAAACCCGGTGGCGAGGCTGGCCGCAGCCATCACCAGCCCGTGCAGCGCCAGCACCCGGGCCGGCGCAAAATAGCGGTCGGCGACCCAGCCCCAGATCGGCCGGCTGACCGCGCCGGCGACCTGGTAGGCGGCCAGCGCGCGCCCGGCGCCGAGCAGGTCGAAGCCGGCATCGCTGGTCAGGTGCACGGTCATGAAGGCGATAAAGCAGAGCTGGATGCCGGAATAGATGAAGCTCGCCACAGAGAGCCTTTTTATCTTCTCGCTTTGCCGCAGCAGCGTGATCGGGCCGAACAGATCGGGTCCGAAGATGCGATGCCTCGGGTTGCGCCCGGCATCCCAGCGCCGGCGCGGGAGTTCCAGCAGGCCGGCCAGGATCAGCACCGGAACCACCTGCACCGCCATCGCGTAGCGCCAGCCATGGGCCAGGGTCAGCGGCGGCACGATCAACGCGCCGAGCACCCCGCCCAACGGAACACCGATCTGGCGGATCGACATGACGAAGTTGAAAACCCGCTTTGGGGTTTGCGGCACCAGCAGATGGGTGGCGGAGGGGGCGGTCGCACCGTAGCCAACGCCGATCGCCAGCGCACCCAGGGCCAGCGAGAGCAGCGTGCCGGTGGCGGTGATCGCCAGCATCGCCGCGGTTGCGACCAGCACCACTTGGCTGACCCGGACGGCGCCATAGCGGTGCACGAAACCGGGCGAGAACACCGCCGAGATAATCGAAACGCCGTAGATCATCGAGACGAACAGTCCGATCAGCCCGCGATCGACGCCGAGGTCGCGCAC
>JAYTTA010000071.1:0-9136 GCA_043745345.1 Acetobacteraceae bacterium
GAGATCTCCTATTCCGATGTGCTGCGCGTGTTCTTCTCAATCCATGACCCGACCACGCGCGACCGCCAGGGCCACGATGTCGGCAGCCAGTACCGCTCCATCATCCTTACCCATGACGACGTGCAGGCCGAGATCGCCAGTCAGGTCATCGCCGAGGTGACGTCGGAAAAGGTATGGCCCGGTGCCATCGTGACCCAGGTCGAGAAGCTGACAACCTTCTACCCGGCGGAGCCCGAGCATCACGACTACTTCGCCCGCAACCCGTTCACCGGCTATTGCCAGGCGGTGGTCGGCCCGAAGGTCGCGAAGTTCCGGAAGAGTTTTTCGGATCGGTTGAAGCGGGTGGCTGCTGAATAAAAAGGCTCGGGCTCACCCTCCGCAGGTATTCCAACTGGCCGAAGGCGGTCAGTCGGAACCTCGGCCCGTTACGCCCTTGACCCCGCTTGACTAAGTCGAGGGGTTTAACGGGGCGCCTGTCTCTTTGCGAGTTTGGGCAGAGCCCAAGTTTTCTGCCCTCAAATGCCGCAACTCACCCAATCGGACCGTGATGCCAACTCGATCAAGATGCTCCAGCAACTCGATTGCCAGGTTGCGGCCAACTCCCGTGGCGCGATTGAACTCAGCGGCGGAAAAGGCAAGGTCCTCGGTCGCTGTCGCCAAATCTGCGGCGATTTCAGTAATTTCCGTTAATGTCACGGGCAAGTAGCAACGGTTGGTTGAAACCCGGATCAGCCTGCCGAACCTCACATAGCGCTCAAGTAACGCCTCCATACGCTCGATCGGCAGATCAAGTGCGGCCATCAATTCCCGGGTGCGCGGCGCGCGTAGTTTGACCTTCTTAAGCAGACCCTCGACACGCAACCATAATGCTTCATCCAGCTCGCTCAACGCGGCGCGATGGTCTGGTAGCCGCAGCGTGGTGCCTTCGGCGAGGATCGTTCCGTCCTCGACCAGCTCGTGCAAGGCGGCGGCCGTGGCTTCGGCTGGGCCCAGACGTGTCAGCTTGGCCAGCAGCGCCGCCTGGTTGGGGCCGGGATATTCCGGGTTGGCCTGGTGCCAATCGGCAAGCGCCTGGAGCATTTCCTGGCAAAGCCTGAGGCGGAATGCGTCGGAGATGGCGACCGTGCTGGCTCGGATGGTTTCCACCGGCTGGTTTCGGGCGATGGCGAACCGGCGTGGATCAGCATGACCCATGACCGACAGCCACTTGTCGAAGGCTCGATCTGGATTGGGCTCGGACAACGCCTGCAGTCCGGCCAGCCGCGAGGCGCGGGACCGGCGAGCCTCGGCCGGAAACGGGTCGATGACATGGCCGCCGCCCAGGATGCGGCCCGAGCCGTCATCGCGCAGCACCACCGCGTCGCCATGCAACGCGGCGATCGGACGGTCCAGCGCCAGGTGGAAAAACCCCTGTTCGTTGGCCGCCAGGTCGGCGCCGTCGATCGCCAGCGCCCGTGCCGGAATCGCCGCGCTGCCGGCATGGACGTGCAGCCGCAGGTCCCGCTTCAGCGTGCGTCCGTGTGCGGCACGGACACCGACATCGATGCGGGCGGTCGGCGCGTGCAGATGCGGCGCCACCAGCCAGTCGCCGCGGATAAGTCTTCCGCGCTCGATGCGGGTGCCGGTGATGGCCAACGCGGCGCGGTCGCCAGTCACGGCCGCCGTCGCATCGCGGTCCTGGACCCGGATCGACCGCACCCGGGCGCTCAGTCGGGCCGGCGTCAGCATCAGCGTGTCGCCGATTTCGACGCGGCCGGCGGCCACGGTCCCGGTAACTACCAAGCCGGTACCGGGCAGGACGAAGGCGCGGTCGATGGCCAGGCGAAAACCGCCGGTGGTCGCCGGCCGCAGGCCAGTAGCCGCTTTCTGCCGCAGGTGTTCCAGCAGCGCCGACACGCCACGGCCGGTCACGCTCGACACCGGAAACAAGGCGGCGTGCGCGTAGCCGAACCGCGCCGTCACATCGAAAACTTCTTGCTCCGCTTGGAGCAGTCGGTCTGGATCAACGGCGTCAATCTTGGTCAGCACCGGTGTTACGTCCATGATGCCGATCAGCCGTAATATGGAGAGGTGTTCCAGGGTCTGCGGCATCGGTCCGTCGTCGGCGGCGACGATCAGCAGCGCCGCGCGGATGCCGAGCACGCCGGCCAGCATGTTGGCGAGGAAGCGTTCATGGCCCGGTACATCGACGAAGCCGATACGGCCGCCGCCGGGCAGGTCGGCATAGGCGAAGCCGAGGTCGATGGTCATGCCGCGGCGTTTTTCCTCAGCCAGCCGGTCGGTATCGATTCCGGTCACGGCGCGGATCAGCGAGGTCTTGCCATGATCGACATGGCCGGCCAGGGCGAAGATCATTTTTCCGACGCAGGACGAGGGGCAAGAGTGAGCATGTTGGGCATGGTCTACGGGCAGTCATCGCCCATATCAACGCCGTGATGTCCCTGGATGAACAAGCGGTCGCGGCGCGGGCCTGTACGCTTTGCAATGATCTGCCGTTGGGCCCGCGGCCGATCCTGCGCGTGTCCATCACGGCCAGGCTGCTGATCGTGAGCCAGGCGCCGGGCACCAAGGTGCATGTTTCCGGCATTCCGTGGACCGACGCGTCGGGCCACCGTCTGCGGGCGTGGCTGGGGATGGACCCTGACAACTTTTATGACGGCACCAAGGTCGCGATCTTGCCGATGGGGCTGTGCTATCCCGGGCGTTTGCCGGCTGGCGGCGACGCTCCGCCGAAACCCAGATGCGCGCCGTTGTGGCACCCGAGGTTGCTGCCGCTGATGCCGCAGATCCGGCTGACGTTGCTGGTTGGCGGCTACGCCCAGGCCGGCGCGTTGGGGCGCGGCGCCATGACCGATCGGGTGCGAAACTTCTCCGACTATCTGCCACGATATTTCCCGCTTCCCCATCCATCCTGGCGCACTGGCTTCTGGGAGACCCGCAATCCATGGTTTATGCAGGAGGTTGTGCCCGAGTTGCGTTCGCAGGTGGCGGAAGCCCTGTCTTAATCAGGCGGGTCTGGGGCGGCTCGCCCCAGCCGGGTCCGGGGCCTGGCCCCGGCTTTTTTCCTCTGGACTCTTAGTGTTCCCTGCCTTAGAAGCGCGCCTCTACCAGAACGCGGGAGATGTTTGGCTGTCAGTGAGTTGGCGGCCGATGTCGCATGAACCGCGGTCTCATGGAAAGGACCAGAGATTATGGCGAAAAAAATCGTCGGCTACATCAAGTTGCAGATTCCGGCCGGCAAGGCCAACCCGTCGCCCCCGGTGGGCCCGGCGCTGGGTCAGCGCGGCCTCAACATTATGGCGTTCGTCAAGGAATTCAACGCGGTCACGCAGTCAATGGAGCCTGGCACGCCGATCCCCGTGGTGATCACCGCATTTGGCGACCGCACCTTCACCTTCATCATGAAGACGCCGCCCAACACCTACTTTCTAAAGAAGGCGGCGGGCGTCACCAAGGGCACTACGACGCCGGGCAAGGGCGCGCCGATCGGCAGCGTGACCATGGCTCAGCTGCGTGAGATCGCGGCCATCAAGATGAAGGACATGAACGCCAACGACGAGGACGGCGCCGTCAGCATGCTGATGGGCTCCGCGCGAGCGATGGGCCTTAGTGTCGTGGAGGGCTGATCCGATGGCACTGAACAAGCGCATTGCCGCCGCCGCGACCAAGGTCGATCGCAGCAAAAACTACCCTCTCGATGAGGCGATAAAGCTGGTCAAATCGAACGCCACCGCGAAATTCGACGAAACCATCGAGCTGTCAATGAACCTCGGCATCGATCCGCGCCACGCCGACCAGATGGTGCGCGGGTTGATCGGCCTGCCGCACGGCACTGGAAAAGTGCTGCGGATCGGCGTGTTCGCACGTGGCCCGAAGGCGCAGGAGGCGCTGGACGCTGGTGCCGACGTGGTCGGGGCGGACGATCTGGCCGAGAAGGTCCAGGCCGGCGACATCCAGTTCGACCGCTGCATCGCAACACCCGACATGATGGCTTTGGTCGGCCGGCTCGGCAAGATCCTGGGCCCACGCGGCCTGATGCCGAATCCGCGGCTTGGCACCGTGACGATGGATGTGAAGGGCGCGGTCAGCGCCGCGCGCGCCGGCCAGGTTGAGTTCCGCGCCGAGAAGGCCGGGATCATACATGCCGGCATCGGCCGCGCCAGCTTCGGCGAGCAGCAGTTGCTGGAGAACGCCCGCGCTCTGGTGGATGCTGTGGTTAAGGCAAAACCGACTGGTGCCAAGGGCACTTACCTGAAAAAGATGGCGATGAGTTCGTCGATGGGCCCCGGCGTCAGCGTCGACGTCGCCACCGCGTCGGGCTGAACGAGATACGCCGGGCATGAGCCCGGCGGGCAGACGGTGCCCAGGCGCCGTCGAACCTGTCCAAGACCGCACGTGAGATTTTCGATGCATTTCGAAAATCTCTTAAGGGATCGCAGGATCTGCGCGTGGGAGACGGGGAAGCCATAGGTTTTGTGGGTGTTTCGGCATTCACGGACTTCGGCGGTTCCGGCTTTTTACATCCTGTCGTGAGAACGGTGGGATGTTGCAGGACAGGCGAACCGGATCGTGCCCGTAGGGTGCGGTTCATGGGAAACCTGGCCTGGCGCGGTCCACACGCGCCCGGCCCGACTGGAGACGAGACTTGGATCGCACGGAAAAGCAAGCGTTCGTCGCCGACCTCGCACAGGTGTTCGCACAGACGTCGATGGTTGTGGTCAGCCAGAATAATGGGCTGACCGTAGCCGAAGTGACGAATTTGCGTCGCAAGATGCGAGCCGCCGGCGTGACGTTCAAAGTGGCTCAAAACCGTCTGGCCAACCTCGCCCTCGAAGGTACCCGTTTCGGCGGCCTCGCACCCATGCTGAAGGGACCGACCGCGCTCGCGTGGTCGACCGATCCTGTGGCTGTGGCGAAAGTGGCCGTCGAGTTCGCCAAGACCAACGAGAAGTTTGTGCTGATCGGCGGCGCGCTCGGCGCCCAGACACTTGATGTGTCGGGGCTCCGGGCGCTCGCCGAACTGCCTTCGCTCGATGCGCTGCGTGCCGGATTGGTGGGGATGATACAGACCCCTGCGACCCGGATCGCCGGCGTGCTCGCAGCCCCGGCCGGACAACTCGCACGGGTCTTTGGCGCGTATGCCAACAAGGACGAGGTCGCTGAGGCGGCCTGACCCACGATTATGCTGCAGTAGTTGTGCAGGCCGGTATGCGGCTTGCATGGAACCCACCGAAGCCTAGATATAAGGACTTATGAAAATGGCTGACCTACCAAAGCTGGTTGAAGAACTTTCGGCCCTTACCGTGCTTGAGGCCGCCGAGCTTTCCAAGATGCTGGAAAGCCGCTGGGGCGTGTCCGCAGCGGCCCCTGCTGCGGCTGCTGCTGCTGCGCCTGCAGCAGCCGCTGCCCCGGTCGAGGAGCAAACTGAGTTCACCGTGATCCTGACTGCCATTGGCGAGAAGAAGATCAACGTGATCAAGGAAGTGCGCACCATTACCGGTCTTGGCCTGAAAGAAGCCAAGGACTTGGTCGAGGGCGCGCCGAAGACCGTGAAGGAAGGCGTCAACAAGGAAGAGGCTGCGAAGCTGAAAAAGATGCTTGAGGATCAGGGCGCTGGCGTCGAGATCAAGTAATACGATTGACTTAGGGTGCGTGGGGTTGTCGAATAAACCTATGACGCCAGGCACCGATCAGGGCTAGCACGGGCGGGAATCGTATGATTCCCGTCCGCTTATCCGTTGTGACTTGCCATTGCCTTTACTTCGACTTGACGGAGACAGAATAGAGGCGCCTGGCGCCGGTTCTGACGGACTGAAGTCTACATGGTACCTCTGGGTTAAGGACGGTTTATGAACGCGATTTCCGGGTCGTTTACTGGTCGCAAGCGTATTCGCAAGAGCTTCGGTCGGATACCCGAAGTGGCACAGATGCCCAACCTAATCGACGTGCAGCGCTCCAGCTACGAGGCGTTCCTGCAGATGCACACGCCGCATGACAGCCGCACCAACACTGGGCTGCAGGAAGTATTTAAGTCGGTCTTCCCGATCGACGATTTCGCCGGGCGCGGTCGGCTCGAGTTCGTCCACTACGAGCTTGAAGATCCAAAATACGACGTCGAGGAATGCATTCAGCGCGGCATGACCTATGCCGCGCCGCTGAAGGTCATCCTGCGGCTGATCGTCTGGGACCTGGACGAGGATACCGGTGCCAAGTCGATCCGCGACATCAAGGAACAGCCGGTTTACATGGGCGACATGCCGCTCATGACCGATAACGGCACTTTTATCATTAACGGCACCGAGCGCGTCATCGTCTCCCAGATGCACCGCAGCCCGGGCGTGTTCTTCGACCATGACAAGGGCAAGACCCACAGCAGCGGCAAGTACCTGTTTGCTGCGCGCGTCATTCCCTATCGCGGCTCGTGGCTCGACTTTGAGTTTGACAGCAAGGACCTCGTCTACGTCCGCATCGACCGCAAGCGCAAGCTGCCGGTGACGACGTTGCTTTACGCGTTGGACAGCGCCGCCACGGCGGAGTTGCGGGCGGCACGCCAAGCCAAGGGCGAGCCGATCGAGATCAGCGAAATCCGCGGCATGGATGCCGAGGAAATTCTGGGCCAGTTCTACGGCCAGGTGATGTTCACCCGCACCGCCAAAGGCTGGGCGCGGCCGTTCGACCCAGAAGCATTCCGCAACACCAAGCTGTTGGAGCCGCTGGTTGATGCCGCCACTGGTGAGGTCGTCGCCGACAGCGAGACTAAGCTGAACGCACGCGCCGTCCGCAAGATCGCCGAGACCACCAAGGAAGTGCTGGTCGGCCGCACCGATTTGCTCGGCCGCTACATCGCTGAAGACATGGTCAATCCGGACACCGGTGAGATCTACGCCGAGGCCGGTGAGGAGCTGGCCGAGGCGCGGCTCGTGGCGCTGGAGGATTTGGGCATCACCGAACTGGCGACTCTCGCGGTCGACCAGCAGAACGGCGCCTGGATACGCAACACCCTGGCAGTCGACAAGAACACATCTCGCGAGGACGCCCTCGTTGACATCTACCGGGTCATGCGGCCTGGCGAGCCACCAACGCCGGAAACCGCGGAAACCCTGTTCCGCGGTCTGTTTTTCGACGGTGACCGCTACGACCTGTCCGCCGTTGGCCGGGTTAAGATGAACATGCGTTTGACTGTCGATGCGCCCGACACGATGCGCGTGCTGCGCAAGGAGGACGTGCTGCGCACCGTCAAGATTCTGTGCGAGTTGAAGGACGGCCGCGGCCAGATCGACGATATCGACAACCTCGGCAACCGCCGCGTGCGCTCGGTCGGCGAACTGATGGAGAACCAGTATCGCGTCGGCCTGCTGCGAATGGAGCGAGCCATCCGCGAACGCATGGGCAGCGTCGATATCGACACCGTGATGCCGCACGATTTGATCAACGCCAAGCCGGCGGCGGCGGCGGTGCGCGAGTTCTTCGGCTCCTCGCAGCTGTCACAGTTCATGGACCAGACCAACCCGCTATCGGAGGTCACACACAAGCGGCGCCTGTCCGCCTTGGGCCCTGGAGGTCTGACGCGCGAGCGCGCCGGCTTTGAGGTGCGCGACGTGCACCCGACCCATTACGGCCGCATCTGCCCGATCGAGACGCCGGAAGGCCCGAACATCGGACTGATCAACTCGCTGGCGACCTACGCCAAGGTCAACAAGTACGGGTTCATTGAGACCCCTTACATGCTGGTCAAGGACGGCGTGGTGCAGGAGGGCGCGCATTACCTCTCCGCCATGCAGGAGGAGAAGTTGGTGGTAGCCCAGGCCGACGCGCCGATGGACGGCAACGGCCGGTTCACCGAGGAGCTCGTCTCGGTGCGCAAGCAGGGCGATTTCCGTCTTGTGAAGCCATCCGACGTGACGGCGATCGACGTGTCGCCGAAGCAGCTGGTCTCGGTCGCCGCAGCGCTCATTCCGTTCCTCGAGAACGACGACGCCAACCGGGCGCTGATGGGTTCCAACATGCAGCGCCAGGCGGTGCCGCTGATCCGCGCGGATGCTCCTTTGGTCGGCACCGGCATGGAGGCCGCGGTTGCCCGTGACTCCGGCGCCACCATCGTCGCCCGCCGTCCTGGCGTCATCGACCAGATCGACGGCGCCCGCATCGTGGTGCGCGCCACCGCCGAGGACGGCACCACCAAGGGCGTCGATATCTATCGCCTGCGGAAGTTCATGCGCTCCAACCAGAGCACCTGCATCAACCAGCGTCCGCTGGTTCGCGTCGGTGATCGGCTGGCCGAGGGCGACATCATCGCTGATGGCCCGTCGACCGACCTTGGCGAGCTGGCGCTGGGCCGCAACGTGCTGGTCGCGTTCATGCCGTGGAATGGCTACAACTTCGAAGATTCCATCCTTATCAGCGAGCGCATCGCACGTGACGACGTCTTCACCTCGATCCACATCGAGGAATTTGAGGTCATGGCGCGTGACACCAAGCTTGGCCAGGAGGAGATCACCCGCGACATTCCGAACGTCGGCGAGGAAGCGCTTAAGCCTTGACGAGGCCGGCATCGTTTATGTCGGCGCCGAAGTGAACCCGGGCGACATCCTGGTCGGGAAGGTAACGCCGAAGGGCGAAAGCCCGATGACGCCGGAGGAGAAGCTGCTGCGCGCCATCTTCGGCGAAAAGGCCAGCGACGTGCGCGACACGTCCCTGAAACTGCCGCCCGGCACCACCGGCACCATCGTCGATGTCCGGGTGTTCAGCCGTCGCGGCGTGGACAAGGACGAGCGCGCCATGGCCATCGAGCGCTCGGAGATCGAGCGTCTCGCCAAGGACCGTGACGACGAGAAGGCGATCCAGGAGCGGTCGTTCATGAACCGCATGCGCGAGAAGCTGTTGGGGGCGAAGGCCGCTGGCGGGTTCAAGGGCATCAAGGCCAATACGATCCTGACCGAGGAAATCCTGGCGGAGCATCCGCGCAATTCATGGCGCCACATCGCCGTGCAGGACGACGCCATCATGGGCGAGTTCGAGGTTCTGAAGCGCGAATACGACGCTGCCGTCGGCAAGTTGCAGGCGCGTTTCGAACAGAAGGTCGAAAAGCTGCAGCGTGGCGACGAACTGCCGCCCGGCGTGATGAAGATGGTCAAGG
>JAYTTA010000072.1:0-2480 GCA_043745345.1 Acetobacteraceae bacterium
TGCGCGACGTGCCGATGGACTCGCGCCGGCCCAGCTTTATCGCCATGGACCCGCCGAAGCACGACGAGCAGCGCCGCGTGGTGTCGCCGATCGTGGCGCCAATGAACCTGCAGAAGCTGTCAGCGACGATCCGCGAGCGGGCCGGGACGATACTGGACGAGCTGCCACGCGCCGAAACCTTCGATTGGGTGGAACGGGTTTCGACCGAGCTCACCACGCAGATGCTGGCGACCCTGTTCGACTTTCCATTCGCGGATCGGCAGCTGCTCACCTACTGGTCGAACGTCGCCACCGTGAACACGCGCGCGGGGACCGACATCGACTCCGATGAAAAACGCGAGACGGTGCTGAACCAGGCGATGGACTATTTCCGCGAGCTGTGGCGGGAGCGCGCGGCGCTGCCACCGCAGCCGGACCTGATCTCGATGCTGGCGCATGGCGAGGCGACGCGCGACCTGCCGGACCGGCCGCACGAGTTCATGGGCAACCTGATGCTGCTGATCGTCGGCGGCAACGACACGACGCGGAACTCGATCTCCGGCGGGCTGCTGGCGCTCAATCAGTTTCCGGAGGAGTACCGTAAATTACGCGAGAACCCGGATCTGATCACCGGCATGGTGCCGGAGATCATCCGTTGGCAGACGCCGGTGATCCACATGCGGCGCACGGCGCTGGCCGACGCGGAAGTTGGCGGCAAGCAGATCCGCAAAGGGGAAAAACTGGCGATGTGGTACATCTCCGGCAACCGCGACGAGGACGCGATCGAACGCGCCGACGACTTCGTCATCGACCGCAAACGGCCGCGCCAGCATCTGGCGTTCGGCTTCGGCATCCATCGCTGCGTCGGCAACCGCCTGGCCGAGATGCAGCTGACGATCTTGTGGGAGGAGATCCTCAAGCGCTTTCCGGCGATTGAGGTGGTCGGCGAGCCGGTTCGAGCCTACTCGAATTTGCTACGCGGCATTGCCAGCCTGCCGGTGCGCATACCGCATTGACGGCTTAGGCAAGAAAGCTTGGGCTATCTCTCCGCGGGCATTCCCGAACCTTCGGATGCTTATGGGTAGCGTGGTTATCGACGATGGCTTCGATCTTCTTCTCGGCTGGCACGTCGCGCTCGACAGTATTGAGGAACCGGATGAATTCCTCGTGCCGATGACGCTGCATGGATCGCCCGATCACGGTGCCGTCGAGAACATTGAGAGCAGCGAACAGCGTGGTAGTGCCATGCCCGATATAGTCGTGTGTCATCCGGAGGAGGCCCGTTCCGATTACGGTCAGGTGGAACCTGATAAACAGCCTCCGCAACTCAGTTTTTTGGCACCACCCCCGTGGCGTTCTGCATCAGCGCCTTACGTCTTCCGAAAGTTACGACCGAATGTCCGGTTTCCACCAAAGTCAGCCATACCGGCTTCGTTCAAAGACAGGCTTTTAGAACCCTATACTAAAGGAATGCGCTCCCGGGCGGGGTCAGGGGCAGAGCCCCAGCCTTTTTGCCTACGGCGTTGCGGGCAACCCCAACGTCCGCCCCGGGTAGCCGGCGGCGTCGAAGTAGCGTGTGGTGCCGATGGTCTGGGTCAGGACCGTGGTGACCTGGCCGGCCGCGTCCGGGGTTGACCGGACGACGGCGGATTTTGCGATGGGCATGGCACCGTTGGGCATTGCCTCAGACAGCACGCGCCCGACCAGCTTGCCTTTGTCGACGATGCGAAGGTCCATCAGGCGGGCGATGGTCTTGCCGATGTCGGCGTTGCTGGCGGGCGCGTTGTCGGTGAAATGCTCGCGGAAGCTGGGGCCGGCGGCACCCATGATGTTGCGGGTGTCGGCGCGGGAAAAGCTGCCGTGCATGCCCTGGCCCTGTTGCAGCCCGGTGTCGGCGACCTCGACGCCGCAGGTTGTGGGATCGGCGCAGCCGAGCGCGAAGGAACGGAAGTTGACCGCGATCGCCGGCATCGGGGTTACCGCGGTGCCGGCCAGCGCGATCGCCGACAGCGGCAGGGTGCCGGCGATGCTGCCAAGCTTTTCATCCACGAAGAGTCCGCTGACGTAATCCTGCGCGGACAGGGCGGCGACCACCCGGACGGCCAAAGCGCGGTCGCCGGTCGGCAGATAGACCAGGTCCGAGCCGCCGTTGGAGGCGACGACGACCAGGGGGTTGGCGGGGTCGGGGCCGATCAGGCCGTTGCCGCGAACCCCGAATGCGCCGGCGTTGAGCTGCGCGCTTTTGGCGTCGGGATCATACAGGTTCATGCCCAAAGCGTGAGCGAGGTCGATCGCGACGAAGCCCGGTGGCAGCATGTTGGCGGGAACGGCGGCATAGGCCTGGGTCGCCGCCCAGCTCGTCGCACTTTCCTTTGAGATGGTCGAGAAACCGTGGTCGGAGGTCAGGATAACGTCGGTGTCGCGGTCCAGCCCCTGCGCCTTCAGGCCGGCCAGCAGGCTGGTCAGGTTGTTATCGACGTTCCTGATTGCCGCCAGCGAGG
>JAYTTA010000073.1:0-2480 GCA_043745345.1 Acetobacteraceae bacterium
GGAGACACCACGTCCCCTGTCACACCGGGCCACTTGGCCCGTCCGACCCGGAGAGCGTCATGAGCGAGCACAAGGCCGAGCATCGGCACGAGACCCCAGACAAGAGCGGTTGCGGCGGCGGCACCCCGGCCGCGGTCGCCCCGGGCACCACGCTGGTCACCGACCCGGTGTGCGGCATGAAGGTGAACCCTGATACCACGGCGCACCATTTCGCGCTGGGCAGCACGACCTACCACTTCTGCTCGGCTGGCTGCCGGGCCAGGTTTGCGGCCGCACCTGAGACCTATCTCAATCCCAAGGTCGCGGCCCCGGAACCTGCCAAGCCCGGCGCCGTCTACACCTGCCCGATGCACCCGCAGATCCGCCAGGTCGGTCCTGGCAGCTGCCCGATCTGCGGCATGGCGCTCGAACCTGTCGAGGTGACCGCCGAGATCCTGCCGAACCACGAGCTGGCCGACATGTCGCGGCGGTTCTGGATCGGCCTGGTGCTGACCCTGCCGGTTTTTGTCCTGGAGATGGGCAGCCACATCCCTGGCCTGGGCCTGCACGACCTAGTCTTACCGCAGACCTCGATCTGGATTCAATTCGTCCTTGCGACGCCGGTGGTGCTGTGGGCGGGCTGGCCGTTCTTCCAGCGCGGTGCGGCATCGGTGCGCTCGGGCCACCTCAACATGTTCACGCTGATCGCCCTGGGAACGGGTGCCGCCTACCTCTACAGCCTCGCTGCGACCTTTGCGCCGGGCCTGTTCCCGGAGGGCTTCCGGATGATGGGCGGCACGGTCGCGGTCTACTACGAGGCCGCCGCCGTCATCACGGTGCTGGTCCTGCTCGGCCAGGTGCTGGAGTTGCGCGCGCGCGACCAGACCGGCGGCGCCATCCGCGCGCTGCTCAACCTCGCCCCCAAGACCGCCCGGCGGCTGCGCGATGGTGGCGAGGACGAGGAGATCGCGCTCGAAAAAGTTGAGGTCGGCGATCGTCTGCGTATCCGCCCCGGCGACGCTGTGCCGGTGGACGGCGGGGTAGTGGACGGCAGGAGTGCTGTCGATGAGTCCATGGTGACAGGCGAGTCGATGCCGTCGCCCAAGGGACCCGGCGACAAGCTCATCGGTGGCACCGTCAACGGCACCGGCTCGCTCGTCATGCGCGCCGACACGATCGGCGCAGGCACAGTCTTGTCGCGCATCGTCGCCATGGTCGCCGAGGCGCAGCGCTCACGCGCGCCCATCCAGCGCATGGCCGATACGGTCGCCGGCTACTTCGTTCCCGCCGTGCTGGCGATCGCGGTCGCCGCGTTCGTCGGCTGGGCAGTGTGGGGGCCGGCGCCGGCACTCGCCTACGCGCTGATCGCGGCGGTCTCGGTCGTCATCATCGCCTGCCCGTGCGCGCTGGGTCTGGCAACGCCGATGTCGATCATGGTCGCGGTCGGCAAGGGTGCCGGGGTAGGCGTGCTGATCAAGTCGGCCGAGGCGCTGGAGCGGATGGAGCGGGTCGACACCCTGGTCGTGGACAAGACCGGCACGCTGACCGAGGGCAGGCCGCGCGTCACTGCCGTTGTCCCGGCCGGTGGGCTGACCGAACAGGACCTGCTGCGCCTGGCCGCCAGCCTGGAGCGGTCGAGCGAGCATCCGCTCGCTGCCGCCATCGTCGCCGCAGCCAAGGCACAGGGCCTGACCGTCGAAGACCCCGCCGATTTCGCCTCCGTTACCGGCATGGGCGTTACTGGAACCGTCGGCGGGCACCTGGTGGTGCTCGGCAACGCCAGGCTGATGGCCGACCAGAAGATCGAACTCGGCGATCTCTCCGGAAAAGCCCAGGAACTCCGCCGCGATGGCGCCACCGCCCTGTTCGTCGGCATCGACGGCAAGCCAGGCGGCATCCTCGCGATCGCCGACCCGATCAAGCCGACCACCCGGGCGGCGCTCGATAGCCTCCGCGCCGACGGCATCCACATCGTCATGCTGACCGGCGACAACCGCACCACCGCAGAGGCGGTCGCACGCCAGCTCGGCATCAACGACGTGGAAGCCGACGTCCTGCCCCAGGACAAGAACCGCATCGTCCGGACGCTGCGGGCGGCGGGCAAGATCGTCGCCATGGCCGGCGACGGCGTGAATGACGCCCCCGCGCTGGCCGAGGCCGATGTCGGCATCGCCATGGGCACCGGCACCGAGGTCGCGATTCAGAGCGCCGGGGTGACGCTGGTCAAAGGAGACCTGGCCGGGATCGCGCGGGCACGGGTGCTCAGCCGCATGTCCGAAAAAGCCATTGGCAGGGACTGGCAAGGCCGCCTGGACGTGTTCAGCAAGTCCCTGGAAGCCCCCCTGGCGCCGAAGCAACCCGCGCCGCGCAAGGCCGACAATGCCCAATAGGGGCTGGTACACCACCCGTTATTGGAGAGCATCAAAAAGTGTGGGGCAATCGCGTTCACTGCACCCACGGCCACTGCCAAAGCAAGCTATATTGGCATCTGCTCAGCCTGG
>JAYTTA010000074.1:0-9122 GCA_043745345.1 Acetobacteraceae bacterium
AAGGAACGCCACGCCGATCAGCCGCACCATAGCCGAGGCCGCCAGCGCCGCCGCCAGCGCCATCAGCGCCACGGTGACGGCGAACATGATCTGCAAGCCCAGCCCGCCGATCCGCGGTGCCGCCAGCACCGACTGGAACAGCAGCCACTCGCTGGCGAAACCCGACCCGGGCGGCAATGCGGCTAACCCGAAACCACCCACCAGCAC
Source organism: Acetobacteraceae bacterium (assembly GCA_043745345.1). Classification (GTDB taxonomy): domain Bacteria; phylum Pseudomonadota; class Alphaproteobacteria; order Acetobacterales; family Acetobacteraceae; genus PALSA-911. The sequence continues at coordinate 208 of JAYTTA010000074.1, forward strand.
GCAGCCGGTGGTGACCGGCATGCGGTGGATCAACCCACCCAGGCGTGACAGGGCGCGCGACCCGCCGCCATGCGAAGCCGCGCCGACACCGAGGAAAAGCAACGTCTTGAACACGCCGTGGTTGACCGCGTGCAGCAGCGCGCCGGCCATCGCCAACGCGGCCAATCCCGGCAAATCGGCCCCACGCGCCGCCAATGCGACGCCGATGCCGATCGCGATCAACCCGATATTCTCGATCGTGCTGGCAGCAAGCACCGCCTTCACGTCGGTCTCCAGATTGGCCCGCAAACCCCCAACCACCGCCGACGCCGCGCCCAGCACGATCAGCGGCACCCCCCACCAGGCCGGCGGCGGCGCGCCATACAGGTCAAACAGCACCCGGACCATCACGTACAGCGCGACCTTGGTCATCGCCCCCGACATCAACGCCGAAAAATGACTGGGTGCCGCCGGATGGGCCAAAGGCAGCCAGATATGCATGGGAAACAGCCCAGCCTTCGATCCGGCGCCCAGCACCACCAGCACCAGCACCAGCCCGCCGCGAAGACCCTCCGGCGCCACTGCCCCGCGCATCTCCGCGAAGCCAAGCCCGCCACCCGCCGGCGACAATAGAACCAGAGCCGGCAGCAAGCAGGCCGCGCTGAACGCCGCCATGCCGACATAAAGCAACGCCGCCTCGCGCGACGCCGCTTCCTCATGGCGCATCAGGATCGCCGCCCATGAGGCCAGCGACATTGCTTCGAAACCCAGCAGCAACGTAAAAGCATCCGCCGCCAGCAAAGCCAGCGCCATCGCCGCCACGAACAAGGAAAACCACTGCCCCGGCTCGCCATGGCCATACACCGCACAGGCGCCCGCAGTGACAAACAGCAGCAGCAGGAAAACACCCGACAACCCGTCCAGCGCTAGCCGCATCGAAGCGCCCGGCAAACCCAGGGGAACGGCGATCTCCGACGCCTCTGCGCCGAAGGCAAGAAAGCCCAGAACTGCAACCGCGGCCACGGAACAAACCCCGGCAACTGCTAGCGTTACATAGGAATGGGGAGCTACCGCTATGCCGAGCAGGGCAACAACGAGCCAAGCCAGCAACAGTAAGGTCATAGCAAGGATGGGGCTGTGCCCCATACCCCGCCAGGAGAAGCGCTTCTGGACCCGCCCGACTTAAAGAATGGGTTCCAGGAGACTAGTCTCTTAGTGGGTCCCATCGCTTGAAAGGTGAGGCAGAGCCCGGCCTTTCTTCTCAAAGCATAGCCAGCGGCAGCCGTCGGCGAGGCGACGGAAACGCGGTGTCGATTTCCGTCAAATCGGCCGTAGTCAGCGCGATGTCCAAAGCGGCCACGTTCTCACGCACATGCGCAGGATCCGCCGCCTTGGGGATTGAGATCACCCCAGGCTGGCGCAATCCCCAGGCGATGGCGATCTGCGCCGGCGTGGCACCGTGCCGGGTGGCGATGCTGGCAAGGCTGGATGCCTGCAACAGCGAGCGCCCCTGGCCGATCGGCGAGTAGGCCATCACAGGCATGGCGTGCGCCGCGCACCAGGGCAGCAGATCGAATTCGATACCGCGATGCTGCGGGTTGTACAGCACCTGGTCGGTGGCGCAGCCCGGCAGTTCGGCCAGCTCGGCGACGTCCAGGTTCGACACGCCCCAGGCGCCGATCTTGCCGTCGCGGACCAGGCGTTCGAACCCGGCCACGGTTTCGGCGAGCGGCACCGAGCCGCGCCAGTGCAGCAGATAAAGATCGATGCGGTCGGTGCCGAGCCGGCCCAGGCTCGCCTCGCACGCCGTCACCACGCCGGTTCGCGACGCGTTGTGCGGATAGACCTTGCTGACTAAGAACACGTTGTCGCGGCGGCCGGCGATAGCCTGTCCGACCACACGCTCGGCGCCGCCATCGGCATACATCTCCGCGGTGTCGATCAGGGTCAGGCCGAGATTGATGCCAAGCCGCAACGCGTCGGCCTCGGCGCGGGCCTGGCTGGATTTCTCGCCCATGAACCAGGTGCCCTGGCCAAGCACGGGCACGGATCGCCCGTTCGGCAGGGCAACGGTCCTCATCCGGCGGCGGCTTCGGCCAGGCGCATCACCCGCAGGAAGTTCTCGCCCCAAAGCCCCGCGATCTCAGCCTCCGAAAAGCCGCGGGAAACCAGTTCGACGGTCAGGTTGACGCTCTCACCCGCATGGCGCCAGCCGGAAAAGCCGCCGCCGCCGTCGAAGTCGGAGCCGATGCCGACATGCGCGAAGCCGATCCGCCGGGCGGCGTACTCGATGTGATCGACGAAGTCGGAAACCGTCACCTTGTCCGCCTTGCCGCCCGGACGCAGGAAGCCAGCCACCGCGGTGATCTGGATCACCCCGCCAACATCGCGCAGCGCGTCCAGTTGGAAATCATCCATGTTGCGCGGATGGTCGCACAGCGCGCGAACACAGGAGTGCGTCGAGACCACCGGCGTCCTCGACACTTTGGCCGCCTGCAGCATGGCGTCACGCGAGACATGCGCGACATCGACCAGCATGCCGAGCCGGTTGAGCTCGCCGATCGCCGCGACGCCCAGTTCGGAAAGGCCGCCATGCTCGACCGGAGCATCGCCGAGGTCGGGCCGTGGGATGGCCGAATCCGCCAGCGCGTTGTGCCCGTTATGGGTCAGCGTCAGGTAGCGCACACCCAATTTGCGGAACTGCGCGAGGCGGGACAGGTCAGTGCCAACGGCAAAGCCGTTCTCGACCGCCAGCGCCACGCCAAGTACGCCATCCTGTTTGGCGCGCACGATGTCATCGGCGGTATCGGTCACGCGGGCGGAAATACTCTCCCCCACACGGCCCATGCCGCGGATCGCGGTCAGCATCGCGATCGCACGCTCGAACGCCGCCATCTCGCTGGCCACGTCGCGCCGGACCTGCGGCACGTAGGCGGCGAAGAACCCGGTGCCGACACCGCCGCGTTGCATCTTAGGCAGGTCAACGCGGCGCGCGCCATCCAGGAACGGATCGGGTCCAGTCGGCCACGGGATGTCGATATGGCTGTCGACGGTGGTCAGCGCGCGGTGCAGCGCCAGGGGATCGACCGTATTGGACACATTCAAATCATTCATGCCGCACGCTTCGCTTTCCCGGCAGCCGCCGTCAAGGGCCTTTCCGACACGGCCGGCCGGTTCAGGCCGCCAGGCGGAACGTCCTCGGAATGCCGGCCTTGCGAAGCTGGCCCTGCATCGGCTCGCCCGGCAGTCCGGCGCGTAGAACCTCACGTGCCAGGAACAACTTTTCGAGGTCGATGCCGGTCGAGAAACCCATGCTTTCCAGCATGAACACGAGGTCCTCGGTGACGATGTTGCCCGACGCGCCTGGCGCATATGGGCAGCCGCCAAGCCCGGCGATGCAGCTGTCGAACATCCGAAGACCCTCCTCGACGCCGGCCAGCGCGTTGGCCATCGCCAAGCCGCAGGTGTCGTGCAGATGCAGCCCGGTCAGCCGGTCGCCGACCTCGTTGCGCACCGCGCGCACCAGCGTCCTCACTTGCGCCGGATGGCCGTAGCCGACCGTGTCCGCCAGCATCAGCTGATCAACGCCCGCTTCTGCCAGGCCGACCGCGACCCGGACCACCGCCTCGGTCGAGACCACCCCGTCGATCGAGCAGCCGAACGCTGTCGAGCAGCCGGCGACGACCTTCAGGTACCGATCCTGCTGGCGCAGCCAGGCGACCACGCGCCCGACCTCGGCGATCTGCTCATCGACGCTGCGGTTGAGGTTGGCGCGCGAGTGGCCGTCGGACACCGAAACCGGGATGCTGATCTTGGCGGCACCGGCACGATAGGCGTTCTGTGCGCCGCGCAGGTTGGGCGTCAGCGTCTGGATCACGACATTGGGAAGATGGGCCACCCGCTCGGTCACCTCCTGCGTGTCCGCCAGCTGAGGGATCACCTTGGCCGGCACGAAGCTGCCGATCTCGATCTCGGGCACGCCGGCGTTGGCGATCGCCTCGATCCAGGCGACCTTGGCATCGGTTGTCATCCGGGTCTTGGCGATCTGCAGGCCGTCGCGTGGCCCGACTTCGCATATCGTGATGAATTCGCTCATGGTGCGGGCCTTTCCAAAGACAAGAATGGGGCTCCCCCTCCGCAGGCATTCCAACTGCTGAAGGTGGTAGTCGGAACTTTTGCCCGCTACGCCCCAAACCCCGCCCGGGGAGCGCCCGAGAGCGCATTCCTCAGGTATGAGGGTTCGAAGGGGCGACTGTCCCCTTAGCGGGTTTTGGGCAGAGCCCGAATCTTTCTACCTACGGCGTTTGGTATCCCCGTCCCATCCGTTGCGCAAGTTGCCGCGCCCCGTTCTATTGCGGCGATCGCGTTGCCAGCCGAAGTATGCTGCACTGCGGGAATCGAAAGGACGATCGATGTCGCTCCGCTGCTTTCTGGCTGTTGCCATCCTTGCCGTGTCAACGCCCGCGCTTGCACAGATACCCGGCGGCGGCCCGCCCTCGGTCGGCGTGGTCAAAGTGTCGCAGCGGCCGGTGACCGAGACCGAGGCGTTCGTCGGCCGCGTGCAGTCGATCGAGCGGGTTGACCTGACCGCGCGGGTCACCGCCTTCATCGAGGCGCGGCTGTTCACCGAAGGCGCCGAGGTCCCGGCCGGCGCGTTGCTCTACAAGCTCGAACGTGGCCCGTTCGAGGCGGCTGTCGCGCAGCAGCAGGCATCTGTGGCCCAGACCACCGCCACGCTCAACAATGCTGGCGTCCAGCTCGGCCGCTTGACGGCGCTGCTTAACGGCCCGGCCGGGCAGCGCTCGCTGGTCGATGACGCGCGCGCCAACCAGGCCGGGCTCGCGGCACAGCAGCAATCCGCCCAGGCGCAGCTGCGCAACGCCCAGATCAATCTCGACTACACCGAAATCCGCTCGCCGATCGCTGGCAAGATCGGCCGCACCAGCTTCACCGTCGGCAACGTGGTGACGCCGGCCTCCGGGCCGCTGGCGCACATCGTCAGCCAAGACCCGATGTACGTGCTGTTCCCAATGGCGGCGAAAAGCTATTTCGGCCTGCTGAAGCGCTTTGCCGACCAGGGTGGGCTGGCCGCGGTCGCCGTCAGGCTGAGCCTTCCGGACGGCAGCGCCGACGATCAGGTCGGGAAGATAGATTTCGTCGACAACACCATCGCCACCACCACCGACACGTTGCTGGTCCGCGCCAGCATCCCCAATCCGGCAAACAAACAGGGTTTTCGCCCCCTTATCGACGGCGCCTTCGTCGGCGTGACGGTCAATGCCGACGAGCCGAGGATGGCGCTGACCGTGCCGCGCGCCGCGGTGGTCTCGGACCAGCAGGGTAGCTACGTCTATGTCATCGGCGCTGACAACAAGGCCGAGCAGCGGCGCGTGCAGCTCGGCCAGTCGACCGACGCCTACGCGGTCGTCGCCTCCGGCCTGACCGAGGGCGAGAACGTGGTGCTGGATGGGCTGCAGCGGGTGCGTCCGGGTGCGTCCGTCAACCCGGCGCCTGTCGGGGCGGCACCGGTCGGAGCGGCCTCTCCGCCAGCCGCCAAGTCCTGATGCGTAACTCACCCACCGCCGGGGAGAATCCGGCATGATCTCGTCCGTCTTCGTCGATCGGCCGCGCCTGGCTGTCGTCATTGCGATCATCATCACCCTGGCCGGCGGGCTGGCGCTGACCCGCATACCAGTTGCTCAGTTCCCCGACATCGTGCCGCCACAGGTCCAGGTCTCGACCGTGTTCCCGGGCGCCTCCGCCAGCGTGGTGGAGTCGACGGTCGCCCAGACTTTGGAAGCGGCGATCGTCGGCGTCGACCACATGATCTATATGAAGTCGAATAGCGCCAATGACGGCACCTACGGCCTGACGGTCAGCTTCGACATCGGAACCGATCCAGATATCGCCACCGTCAACGTCAACAACCGGGTGCAGACCGCGCTGTCCAAGTTACCGGCCGAGGTCCAGCGCTCCGGCCTCACGGTACAAAAGCGGTCGTCGTCGATCTTGTCGTTTGTCCAGTTCTACGCCGAGGACGGCAAGCTCGATCCGCTGTTCATCAGCAACTACGTCACCCTCAACGTGCTCGACCGGCTGTCGCGCACGCCGGGTGTCGGCCAAGCGCAATTGTTCGGCAAGCTCGACTACTCGATGCGCATCTGGTTCGACATCGACCGGCTGAACAGCCTTTCGCTGGTCCCCTCTGACATCGTGCTGGCAATCCAGCAGCAGAACGTGCAGGCCCCCGTCGGACGCCTTGGCGCGCGGCCGATGGACCCCGCCAACCCGTTCCAGCTCAACGTTCAGACCCAGGGCCGGCTGACCTCGCCCGAGCAGTTTTCCAAAATTGTCGTGCGCGCCAATCCGGACGGCTCGGTGCTGCGCGTCGGCGACGTGGCGCGCGTGGAACTCGGCGCCGCCAACAGCGATGCCGAAAGCCGGCTCAACGGCAATCCCGCGGTGTCGATCGGCATCTACCTCGCCCCCGCGGCCAACGCTGTCGCGACCTCGGCCAAATTGCGCGCTACCTTGAATGAATTGTCGAAGCGCTATCCGGCCGGCCTCAAATCGTCGGTGTTCTACGACAGCTCTACCTTCGTCTCCGACACCATTTACACCGTGCTGCAAACCCTGCTGGAAGCCTTCGCGCTGGTCGTGCTGGTGGTGTTCCTGTTCCTCGGCAACATCCGCGCGACGGTCATCCCGACCATCTCGGTGCCGGTCAGCCTGATCGGCACCTTCGCCGTGCTGCTGGCGCTGGGCTACACGGCCAACACCATCTCGCTGCTGGCCATGGTGCTGGCGATCGGCATCGTCGTCGACGACGCGATCGTCGTGGTCGAGAACGTCGAGCGGGTGATGGAGGAAGAACCAGAGCTCTCGGCTAAGGACGCGACCAAGAAGGCGATGCAGCAGATCACCGGCCCGGTGATCGCGATCACCCTGGTGCTGCTGTCGGTGTTCGTGCCGATCGGCTTCATCCCGGGCATCTCGGGCCAGCTGTTCCGGCAGTTCGCCGTGACCATCTCTGTGGCCACCCTGCTCTCGGCGCTCAATGCGCTGACCCTGTCCCCGGCGCTGTGCGGCGTCGTGCTGCGTCACACGGGCCCCAAACGTGGGCCGATGGGCTACCTGCTGCGCGGCATCGACCATGTCCGCGACGGCTACGGCTCCATCGTGCGCCGGCTGGTGCGCGTGTCGGTGGTGGCGCTGGTGCTGGTCGCGGTCACCGGCGCCGGTGTTTACGGCCTTTCGCGCATCACGCCGACCGGCTTCCTGCCGGAGGAAGATCAGGGGGTGTTCTTCATCGCGGTCCAGCTGCCCAACGGCGCCTCGGTCTCGCGCACCCGCGACGTGGTCAAGCGGGTCGAGGACATCGTCCGCCCGCTGCCGCAGATGGAGGGCGTGCTGTCGATCGTCGGCTTTTCGTTGCTCGATGGTGGTAACCAGTCCAACTCCGCCTTCATGGTGGCGCGGCTGAAGCCGTTCGCCGACCGCACCGCCGTCGGCGACAGCGTGCAGGCGGCGATCGGCCGGGTGTTCGGCGGCGCCCAGCAGATCCGTTCCGCTAACGTCATTGCCTTCAACCTGCCGCCGATCGTCGGGCTTTCGACCTCCGGTGGGTTCGAGTTCCAGCTGCAGAACCTTGAAGGTCAGGATCCCGCCTCGATGGGCAGCGTGACCCAGGGCATCGTCGGCGCGGCCAACGCCAATCCCCAGCTGACCCGGGTGTTCTCCACGTTCAGCGCCACCAACCCGTCGGTCTACCTCGATATCGACCGGGAGAAGGCACAGGCGCTCGGACTGTCGGTAATCGACGTCTTCAACGCGCTGCAGGCGACGCTCGGCGGCATCTACATCAACGACTTCAATCTTTACGGCCGCACCTGGCAGGTCAACATCCAGGGCGAGGCGATCGACCGCGGCGAGGTCGCCGACATATTCAAGATTTTCATCCGCAACAAGACCGGCACCATGGTGCCGCTGCGCGCCGTCGCCGACCTGCACACCGTGGTTGGGCCGCAGGTCATAAGCCGGTTCAACAACTACCGGTCGGTGACGATCCAGGGCGGCCCCGCGCCAGGCGTTTCCTCCGGCACCGCGCTCACCGCCATGGCTGCCGCTGCCGGCAGCACCATGCCGCCCGGTTATTCCTACGAATGGGCTGGCACCGCCTACCAGGAGCTGCAGTCGCAGGGCCAGACTGGCCTCATACTCGGTCTGGCCGTGCTGTTCGCCTATCTGTTCCTGGTCGGCCTTTACGAAAGCTGGATGATTCCGGTGCCGGTGCTGCTGTCGGTGGCGATCGGCGTGCTCGGCGCCTTCGTTGGCTTGAGGATCGCCGGGCTGCCGCTCGACTTGTATGCCCAGATCGGCCTGGTCGTACTGATTGCTCTGGCCGCCAAGAACGGCATCCTGATCGTCGAGTTCGCCAAGGAGCAGCGTGAAGCCGGGCGCTCGATCCGAGACGCCGCCACCCTCGGGGCTCGGATGCGGTTTCGCGCCGTGATGATGACCTCGATCGCGTTCATCCTCGGCCTGGTGCCGCTGGTCTGGGCCACCGGCACCGCGATGATGAGCCGGCGTGCCGTCGGCACCGCGGTGTTCGCCGGCATGATCTTCGCGACCACGCTCGGCATCTTTCTGATCCCGATGCTCTACACCGTGTTCCAGTCAATCCGCGAATGGACCAAGGCCCGCGTCGGCGGCCACGCCGCGGCCAAGTCCCGGTCCGATGTCGCCCAACCCGGCATCCGCCAACCCGGCGAATGATTTTTATCCGCAGCCTTGGTGACCGCCCGGTTGTGCGTATGTAGTATTGAGTGCCACAGGCAGAAGAAAGCTCGAGCTTTGCCCAAACTCGCTAAGGGGTAATCGCCCCTTAGAATTTTCGACTTAGGGGATGCGCTCCCGGGCGCTTCCCGGGCGGGGTC
>JAYTTA010000075.1:0-2474 GCA_043745345.1 Acetobacteraceae bacterium
GAGACAGGCGCGGCATCGTTCATGGTGCTCTCCGGTTTTCGGCATTGTGCCGCCCGGCCGCTGGAATTTGTCAATCGAGGCGGCGCGCCTGTAGCCTACGCCGTCGGCATGCGCCGCAATAAAAGGGGAAACGGGATGGTCCACAAATCGGGGCTGGTTGCCATGCGCCGCCGCACGCTTCTGGGTGCCGGCGCGCTGGCGATGCCCTTCATCGGCAATGCACAGGCGGCCGAGCCGATCAAGATTGGCTTGATCCTCGCCAAGACCGGCGCCGTCGTCGATCAGTCCGAATACCTCGCCAACGGCACCTTCCTGGCGCTGGAGGAGGTCGGCAGCCAGGCGCTCGGCCGGCCCGTGGAGCTGATCTGGCTCGATGAGCCGAGCCCTCAGGTCGCGCAGCAGAACGCGCAGAAGCTGATCGAGGAGCATAAGGTCGTGGCCCTGATCGGCGGCGCGCTGAGCTCCAACGCGCTGGCGGTGTCCTCCGTCGCCAAGCGGATGAAGATCCCCTTCGTCATCAACAACGCGGCGGCGCGCGAGATCACCGGGCGCGATTGCAACCGCTACACCTTCCGGCTGCAACCGGCAGTGCCGGTGCAGGCCCGGGCGCTGGCGCCGTACATCATGGATTTCGGCAAGCGCTGGTACCTGATGACCGCGGCCTATGCCTTCGGCCAGGACATCAAGCGCACCTTTACCGAGATCCTCACCGCGGCCGGCGGCACCGTAAGCGGCGCCGACGAGGTGCCGCTGAACACGCCCGACTACAGCTCCTACATCCTGAAAATCCGCCAGGCCAAGCCTGACCTGGTAATCGGCGGCGTGCCGGCCCAGGACCTGTCCACTTTCCTCAAGCAGTGGAACGAGCTCGGCATGAAGGGCAAGATACCCTTCGCCGAGATCGCGGTCGGCGACACCGATCTGTGGGCGGTCGGGCCGGAGGCGGCCACCGGCGTGTTCACCTCGCTGTGGTGGTATGGCAACCCGGACAACCCGCCGGAGGACCGCGCGATGGCTGTGGCGCACCTGAAGAAATACGGCAAGCCAGCGGCCGACAAGTCCTGGATGGGCTGGTTCGCCATGCGATCGCTGCTCGGGGCGATCGAGCTAGCCAAATCCACCGATCCGGAAGCCATCGTCGATGGCCTTGAGAACTGGCGCGTGATGAACGGCGATGTCGCGATGGGCTATCGGAAGTTCGACCACCAGATGATGATGCGGACGCTGGTGATCGAGACCAAGCCGGTGATCACCGACAAGTGGGACTATTTCAACGTCAAGGCCTCGCTGCCGGTGAAGGCGTCGGACCTGGAAACCGTGTTCGGAACGCAGGCGGAAGTCGGCTGCACGATGTCGTCGTAGACATGTTCGACGTCATCGTCTCGCAGGCCGTCAACGGCCTGGTGCTGGGCTTTCTGTATGTACTGATCGCGGTTGGGCTGTCGATCATCTTCGGACTGTTGGGCATCGTCAATTTCGCCCATGGCAGCTTTTTCGCGCTCGGCGCCTTCTTTGCCCTGAGCCTGTACAGGCATCTTGGCTGGCCTGGCGTGCTGCTGTCGCCGATCCTTGTCGGGCTGCTCGGCATGGTCGTCGAGATGACGTTGATCCGGCGGCTGTACGACAAGGAGCCGCTGGTCAGCCTGATCCTGACGTTCGCGCTCGCCTTGCTGATCGAGGCGGTCATTCGCCTCGTCTGGGGCGGCTCCGGTATCCCCTTCAGCGCACCCAAATTTCTGTCCGGATTCGTCGAATACGGCCCGGTGCTGATGACGCGCTACCGGCTGTTCGTGCTGGCGACCACGGTTGCGTTGCTGATGGCATTATGGGCGTTCTTCGCCTTCACCCCGTTCGGGCGCATCCTGCGCGCCGGATCGCGCGATGCCGAGATGGTCGGGCTGCTCGGCATCAATCTGCCCTGGGTGCTGACCTGGGTGTTCGGCATCGGTTGCATGCTGGCCGGCTGGGCCGGGCTGCTGGCCGCGCCGTTGTGGACTGTCAATCCGACCATGGCAGCCGGGGCCATCATGCCCGCCTTCGTCATCGTCACCATCGGCGGGCTCGGCTCCTACGGCGGCGCCATCCTTGCCGGGCTGATGGTGGGGGTGGTGACGGCGCTGACCATCCAGTTCCGCCCCGACGCCTCGGCCGCGGCGATGTACGTGCTGATGGCGGTGGTTCTGCTTATTCGCCCGCGCGGCCTGTTCGGCGAGCGCTGGGAGCGCTTTGAGTGAACTTCGTCCGAAATCCGGTGCTGTGGGCCGGTTTGATGCTGGCCGGGCTTTCGGTGCTGTGGTCGGCGATGGGCGCGCCGTTGGGGCTGGTGACGCAGATCGCCATCTACACGCTGTACGGCGCGGGGGTGAATTTGCTGGTCGGTTACACCGGGCTGGTGCCGTTCGGCGCCTCGGTGTTCTTCGGCTGCGCCAGCTACGCCGTCGCGATTCCACTGCTGCGTGGCTGGATCGGCAATG
>JAYTTA010000076.1:0-9058 GCA_043745345.1 Acetobacteraceae bacterium
GGTGTCTTCCAGCATGATGTAGTCGAAGCAGGCGCGTTCCAGCGCCAGCGCCATGTCGACATAAAAGCGCCCGTCCCAAGGCTGGCCGCCGACCGCAAAGTCGCTGTCCCAGTCGCCGGCGGTGAAGTTCATGAACCAGGCGAGGTGAAAGGGCTTTTGCGGCATGTTTCGTCCTCGCGGTGATACCCCGTTTCAGTTGCCTAAATCAGGCTAGAGCCGAGTTCATTGCCTATATATAATGCATACAGAGGCATATTCTTGTTAAATGCCCGAGTTATAGCCTTTATGACGCTAATATAGGCATACTACCCTTATTCTCCCCGCGATCCGCTTGGCAAATCTGCAAGGCTCGGCCGTGGCACGACCGTTGCAATACCTCAAAGATATCGGCTGACGCATCGCAGCACCGCCCGCGATCCTTGCAAGGAGTATAGGCCCGTGCCCCCTTCCATCGCCCAATCAGCGCTGACAAGGCGCGGCGTTTTGGCCTTAGGCGCCGCCGCCAGTCTGGCGCCCGGCGCCGTCCTGGCCGCCGACGCCAACACCATCCGGGTCGCCTACCCGGTCGCGGTCGCCACGCTCGATCCGGCCAAGTTCCGCGTTGGCGGCCTCGAATACAACTACGCCCTCGCCGTGTTCAGCCGGCTGACTCAGCAAGACGCCAAGCTGCAGGTCCTGCCAGACCTCGCCACGAAGTGGGAAAGCACTCCGGACCTCAAGACCTGGACCTTCACCCTGCGCCCAGGCGTAACCTGGCATGACGGCAAGCCGTTCACCGCCGCCGACGTGCTGTTCAGCATGAAGCGCATCCAGGACAAGGAGGTCGGCTCGGTGCTGCGCGCCAACTTCGAGATCGTCACTGCCATCGAGGCGGTTGACCCGAACACGGTGCGCTTCACGCTGTCGATCCCCTATGCCGACCTGCCGGCTTTGGTCGCCGGCTATCAGGCAATGATCGTGCCCGAGCATGCGATGGCGACGCTGACCACGCAGCCGGTCGGCACCGGGCCGTTCCGGTTCGTCGAGTATCGCCCGGGCGACCAGATGCTGCTGGAAAAGAATCCGGCCTATTTCGTTTCCGGCATTCCCAAGGTCGATCGCGCCATCTTTCGAATTATTCCGGAAGCAACAACCGCTGTCGCCGGGCTGGAGAGCGGCTCGATCGACATCGTCTTCGACCTGCCGCCGGAGCAGGCCGACCACCTCCGGCGCAGCACCGTCGCCACCGTCATGGAGGTGCCGACCGGCGCTTGGCAGGGCATCATCATGCACAACAAGATGAAGCCGTTCGACGATCCGAGGGTAAGGCGCGCCTTCATCAAGCTGGTCGACAAGACGGCGATGACGGACATCGCGACGTTCGGCCACGGCACGCCCACGGTGACGCCGCTGCCGCCGACGCATCCCTACTTCCGGAAAGACCTGTCGCTCGGCCCCGACATCGCCGGCGCTAAGGCGCTGCTGGTCGAGGCCGGGCTTGGCGAGGGCTTCCCGATCGAGATGTATGTGCCGTCGGCCAACCCGTCGATGGAGCGGCTGGCCACGGCGTTCCGCGACGTGGCCAAGCAGGTCAACATCACGGTGCAGCTGCGCGTCGTACCGCAGGACAAGTTCTTCGCCGAGATGGAGGGCAAGGTGCCGTTCAACGTCGACAACTTCTTCGGCCGCACGACGCCGGACCTGATGCTGTTCCCGTGGTACCACAGCACCGGATCGTGGAACAACACGCTGTGGCACTACAGCAATCCCGAGGTGGACAAGCTGCTGGAGGCGGCGCGCATCACCACCGATACCGCCGAGCAGGACAGGCTGTATGGCCGGTTCCAGGAAATCATCGCCGATGACGGGCCGGGCTGCGTCGTTTACGTCAAGAACTTCGCCTGTGGCGTCAGCCGCAAGGTAACCGGGTTCGCGCCCTCGCCGCTGATGTTCGTAGATGTGAGCACCGCCGTGGTGGCGGCTTGAAAAAAGCCGGGCATGGCCCGGTATGCCTTGAAACGGCTGGGCGCGGTGGTGCTGGTGCTGATCGTCATGTCGGTGCTGGTTTTCCTGGCGACCCATGCGCTGCCCTCCAACACCGCGCAGTTGATCCTCGGCCAGTATTCCACGCCCGAAACCCAGGCCGCGCTGGAGCACAAGCTTGGCCTCGACCTGCCGTTGCGCGTCCAGTACTGGCGTTGGGCGAGCGGCGTGCTGCGCGGCGACCTTGGCCAGTCGCTGGTCATGGAGCGTCCGGTCGGGCCGCTGATGTGGCAGGCGCTGGGCCGGTCGGCGGTGCTGTCGCTGGCGGCAATGGCGCTGGTCTCGACGCTCGGCCCGACGCTCGGCGTGCTGGCGGCGGTTAAGAACGGGCGCTGGCAGGATCACGCCGCCACCGTATTCACGTATCTCGGCATTTCGGTGCCGGAGTTCTACTGGGGCCTGATCCTCATTCTGGTGTTCGGCAGCACCTTTCACCTGCTGCCGACCTCCGGCGCCGCCGATCTGTCGGACGGCGTCGGCAATTACGCGGCCCACCTGGTGCTGCCTGTGATCACCCTGACCCTGACATTGTTGGCGCACGTGTCGCGCCTCACCCGGTCCAGCATGCTGGAGGCGCTCGGCAGTACCTATGTGAAAGTGGCCCGGTCGCGGGGATTGCCGGAGCGCGTCGTCATCACCCGGCATGCGCTGCGCAACGCGCTGCTGCCGACCATCACCGTGCTGGCGCAGGATTTCGGCTTCCTGATCGGGGGCATCGTCGCGGTCGAGGTGATCTTCGCCTATCCCGGGCTTGGCCGGCTGCTGATCTTCTCGCTCGAACGCCAGGATCTGCCGCTGATGCAGTCGGCGATCCTGGTGCTGACCGCCGTCTATTGCCTGGCCAACCTCGGCGCCGACCTGCTTTACGGTATCGCCAACCCCCGCATCCGCTATGGCGGCGGCGTTGAGTAGCACCATCGCCGCCGGACGCCGTTGGTCGTGGCCTGTGCCGCTGGTGATCGGCGGCAGCATCGTCGCTGTCCTGCTGATCGTGGCACTGCTGGCGCACTGGATCGCGCCGTTCCCGTTCGACGAGATGCACATCCGCGACCGGCTGGCGCCGCCGAGCCTGAAATACCTGGCCGGGACCGACGAGTACGGCCGCGACATCTTCAGCCGGCTGATCTTCGGCTCCCGGCTTTCGCTGGCGCTGGGCCTGATCGCGACCGCGATCAGCATGGCCGCCGGCGTGCCGCTCGGCCTGTTCGCCGGCTACCGGCCGGGCTTCGCCAGCGAGCTGATTATGCGCGCGCTCGACGTGATGATGTCGTTCCCGCCGATTCTGCTGGTGCTGCTGGTGCTGGCGGTGACGCCGCCGAGCCTGATCAAGACCGCGATCGCGATCGGCGTGCTGTTCGTGCCCCCGATCGCGCGCGTCACCCGCAGCGTCACGCTCGACCTGATGGGCGAGGACTTTCTCGAAGCCGCCCGAAGCCGCGGCGAGCGCAGCTGGTACATCCTGCTGCGCGAGCTGCTGCCCAACGTCTGGCCGGTGCTGATCGTGGAAGCCAGCCTGCGCGTGGTGTTCGCCGTGCTGCTCGGCGCCGTTTTGAGCTTTCTCGGCTTCGGCGTGCAGCCGCCCGAGGCGGACTGGGGCCTGATGATCAGCAACGGCCGCGCCTTCGTTGATGACGCGCCGTGGATTTCCCTGACCCCAGGCCTGGCGATGAGCCTGTCGGTGATCGGCATCAGCCTGCTCGGCGACGGCATGCGGGTGGTGCTCGATCCTCGCATCCGGGGCCGGCGATGACGCTGCTGGACGTTCGTGATCTCACCGTCCGCTACGCCGGCGGCGACGGTCCGGTGACCGCCGTCCGAAACGTGTCGTTCAGCCTCGAACCCGGCCAGGCGCTCGGCATCGTCGGCGAATCCGGCTCCGGCAAGAGCAGCATCGCCGGGGCCATCCTCGATTTGCTAGGACCCGGCGCCGAGATCGAGGGCGGCATCGAGTTCGAGGGGCGGGACCTCGCCAGGTTGCCGTCGCGGCAGCGCCGGGCTCTGCTGGGCAGCCGTATCGGCTCGGTGTTTCAGGATCCGTTCACCGCGCTCAACCCGTCGCTGCGCGTCGGCCGGCAGATCGCCGAGCCGCTGGTGCAGCATCGCGGCGCCACCGCGGCGGAGGCGAACCGCCGCGCCGTCGAGCTGCTGGCCGAGATGGGCATTGCCCGGCCGACCGAAGTCGCGCGCGCCTTCCCGCACCAGCTCAGCGGCGGCATGAAGCAGCGCGCGCTTATCGCCGCCGCGCTGGCCTGTGAACCCTCGCTGCTGATCCTCGACGAGCCGACCACGGCGCTGGATGTGACGGTGGAGGCGCAGATCCTGGATCTTCTGGCCGCTTTACGCCGCCGCAAGGCGGTCGGCGTGCTGTTCATCAGCCACAACCTCGGCGTGGTGCGCCGGGTCTGCGACGATGTCGCGGTGATGTATGCCAGCGAGATGGTCGAGATCGGCGCCGCCGACCGCGTGCTGGCGCGCCCAGCGCATCCATACAGCAAGGGCTTGCTCGCCTCGATGCCGTCGCTGCGGGCCAGCTCCCGCCGCAGCCGGCTGCCCTCGATCGCCGGCCAGATGGCCGCCGTCGCCCGGCCGGAAGCCGGCTGCGTGTTCTCGCCGCGATGCCCGTTCAGCGAGGGTGCCTGCGTCGCCGGCCCGCAGGCGCTGACGGTCGCGAACGGCCATTCCGTGCGCTGCTGGAAGTCGGAGGTGCTCCCGGCCTGGCCGCTGCCGCCGGTGAACGACGCCCCGGAACCGCAGTTCCAGCGCGGCGACTCGTTGCTCAACCTGACTGGTCTGCGCCGCGTTTTCCGCGCCCGCTCCGGCCTCGCCGCCTGGCGTCTGTCGCTTGCCGGCGGCCGGCTGCTTCTCCGCCAGGATGCCGGCGAGTTCGCCGCCGTGGACGACGTCTCGCTGTCGATCTCCCCCGGCGAGGTGCTGGGCCTGGTCGGCGAGAGCGGCTGCGGCAAATCGACGCTCGGCCGGCTGGCGCTGCGGCTGCTGCGCCAGACCGCCGGCAGCGTCGAGTTCGATGGCGAGGACGTTACCTTGCAGCCCGAACGCGCGCTTGGCCGGTTCCGCCAGCGCGCTCAGATCGTGTTCCAGAACGTTGGCTCCTCCCTCAACCCGCGGCTGTCGATCGGCGAGGCGCTGGCCCGACCGCTGGCGTTGTTTGACTTGGTTCCACCCGCCGGCCGCACCCGGCGGGTGGAGCAGCTGCTTGGCATGGTTCGGCTGCCGAGGACTTATCGGTCGCGCTATCCGCATCAGCTCAGCGGCGGCGAGCGCCAGCGCGTGGCGATCGCGCGCGCACTGGCCACCGAACCGCGCTTTATCGTCTGCGACGAGCCGGTCTCGGCGTTGGATGTGTCGGTGCAGGCAGCAATGGTCAACCTGCTGGCCGACCTGCGCGACGAGTTCGGCTTGTCCTACCTGTTCATCTCCCACGACCTCGCCGTGGTCGGCCAGCTGTCGGACCGCATCGCCGTGATGTATCGCGGCCGGCTGTGCGAGACCGGGCTGGCACCCGACGTGCTGGCGCCCCCCTACCATCCCTATACGCGCGCGCTGCTCGCCTCCGTAGCGCATGAGGCGCCGGCGGAAGTCGATCAGGGTATCGCGGGATCCGGCGGCTGCCCGTTCCGGGCCCGCTGCCCGCATCGGATGGCGGTCTGTGACACTGTCGTTCCCGTGTTGCGGCCGATCAGCGCGACGCACGACATCGCCTGCCACCTCGACGCGCTACCCGGCGCACTGGCAACGGCGATGCCAGCCGCGGCGCTCCACGAAATCACTGCCTAGAAGGAAAGACATGGCCTCCGATCATTTTCACCTCGCCTGGTTTCTGCAGGGCTCCAGTATCCAGGCTTGGGGTGCGGACTGGAGCGGCAACATCAGCGAGGAATGGATGTCGGCCGACATGTTCCTCGACCTCGCCCGGTCGATCGAGCGCGCCGGCTTCGACTATCTGCTGCTGGAAGACAGCATCTATATCGGCCAGAACTGGGAGAACCGCCGCGACATCTTCCTCAAGAACGGCATGTCGGTGCCGCGCCAGGAGCCGACGGTGATCGCCGCGATGATGGCGGCCGCTACCTCCCGCCTCGGTATCGTGCCGACGCTCTCGACCTTCGCCTACCACCCGTATCTGACCGCGCGAATCGTCGGCACCTTGGATCAGGTCTCGGCCGGGCGCGGCGGCTGGAACATGGTCACCGGCAGCTCGGATTTCTCCGGCCAGAACTTCGGCCTCGACCATCTGCCCGAACACGACATCCGCTACGATATGGCGGCGGAATATATCGATGTGGTCACCAGGCTGTGGGACAGCTGGGAACCGGGCGCGATCGTCGCCGACCGCAAATCCGGCGTGCTGATCGACCCGGACAAGGTCCACATCATCGATCATTGCGGAAAATACTATAAAAGCCGCGGCCCGCTGAATTCAGGACCGGCGCCCCAGGGTCGCCCGGTAATCGCCCAGGCCGGCGGCTCCGCCAAGGGCCGCGCCATCGCCGCTAAGTACGCCGACACCGTCGTCGCCCACCCCAAGGGCATCGCGGCGATGAAAGCCTACCGCGACGACGTGCGGCGGAACATGCGCGAGTTCGGGCGCGATCCGGACGGCTGCAAGGTGCTGTTCATGATCTATCCGATCCTCGGCGAGACGATGGAGCAGGCGCAGGAGAAGGCCGACCGGCGCCCGGTCCAGGCGGCCCGGAACATCGACCAGCGCCTGGCCCAGATGGGCTGGACCACCAACATCGACTTCTCCGGCCACGATCTGGATGCGCCGATCGGCGAGCTGACCACCAATGGCCACCAGTCCAGCCTGGAGAACTTCATCCGCAAGGCCGGGGGGAAAACCCTGCGTGAGGCGATCATCGGCCACAGCAGCAGCGGCGGCTGCGTCGATCTGGTCGGCACGCCGGACGCGGTGGCGGCGCAGATGGGCGAACTGATGCAGGAGGTCGGCGGCGACGGCTTCCTGTTCGCCTTGCCCGACGTCAGCCGCCGCAGCGTGGCTGAAGTCACCGAGGGCCTGATCCCCGCCCTTCAACAGCGCGGCCTGGTGCGCCGGCAATACGGCTGCAAGCATTTTCGCGATAACCTGCTGGAGTTCTGACGTGCGGCCACACTGGGAAACATGGCCATTCATGGCTATAATAAGTGCATAAGGCGCTTTAACAGGCGCTTTTACAGAAACGACATATGTTCTTGACTAATTTGAACGTTTATTCATCATGCTGCGACGCAATATATATCGGGTACGGAGTACGACATGGAGTGCGGCGTCTTTCTGCCGATCGGCAACAATGGCTGGCTGATCTCCACCACCTCGCCGCAATACCGGCCGAGCTTCGCACTCAACCGCGACGTCACCCTGATGGCCGAGCGCTATGGCTTCGATTTCGCCCTGTCGATGATCAAGCTGCGCGGCTTTGGCGGCCCGAGCGAGTTCTGGGACCACAACCTCGAGTCGTTCACTCTGATGGCCGGCCTTGCCGCGGTGACGACACGGATCAAGCTATTCGCGTCGGTGGCGGTGCTGACTATCCCGCCGGCGTTCCTCGCCCGCATGGCGGTCACCATCGACAGCATTTCGCAGGGGCGATTCGGGGTGAATATCGTGTCCGGCTGGCAGAAGGCCGAATACGAGCAGATGGGCACCTGGCCGGGCGAGGCGCATTTCGCCCACCGCTACGAATACTGCACCGAATACGTCGAGATCATGCGTGACTTGTGGACTACCGGGGTGTCGAACCGTCATGGCGAGTTCTTTCAGATGGCCGATTGCCGGTGCAGCCCGCTGCCCGGCGCGCCGATCGACATCATCTGCGCCGGCCAAAGCACTCGTGGCATGCGCTTCGCCGCAGAGCACGGCGACTACAATTTCATCAGCGGCACCGGGATCAACGACGCCTCGGTCGTGGTCCCGCATGTCGCGCGGCTGAAGGCCGCCAACGCGGCCACGGGACGCAATTGCCGTGCATTATTGCTGACCATGATCATCGCCGATGAGACCGACGCGGCGGCGATGGCGAAGTGGGACCACTACGTCGCCGGCACCGATCTGGAGGCGCTGGCCTGGCGCGATGCCCAGGCCGGCGCCGATACCCGCGCCGAGGCGCATTCCACCGCCGGGCGGATGGTCCGGGCCGACCAGGTGCCGACCAACATGCTGCGGCTGATCGGATCGTATGAAACAGTCGCGCGGCTGATGGATGAACTCGCCGAAATCGACGGCCTGGCCGGCGTGATGATGACGTTCGACGATTTTCTGATCGGCATGGAGCAGTTCGGCACCCGCATCCAGCCGCTGATGAAGAGCCGTGGCGTGATCCGGCAGGCGGCCTGAACCTCAAACCCATAGGGCGGACCATGGCGCATACGAAGGCACGCACCGGCAAACACGGGATCTCACGCCGCAGGCTGCTGAAGGCTGCGTCGGCGCTGGGCGGGCTCGCCGCCGGATCGGGCGTGATAGGCGGATTTCCCACCATCTGGGCGCAGAACATCAAGGATGTCGTGCTGTATCATGCCGGTCCGCCGGTGACCGCGATCCCGCAGATCGCGGCGCAGGCGACCAAGGACCTCGGCTTCACCGTGCAGATGCAGGCGACCGAGAATGCCGACCTACTCAACCGGTTCCTGTCGCAATCGTCCTCGATCGACTGCGCCGATGTCAGCCTGACCGCATCGAAATACCTGATTGGCCGAGACGTGCTGCAGACCATTCCCGTTGCCAAGGTCGCGCACTGGGACCAGACGCTGCCGCTGTTCACTAAGAACACTTATCCCGACGGAAGGCAGGCGTCACGGCAGGGCATTTCCCCGTACAACGTGATCTATGCGACCGGTCCGGACGGTCGGAAGTTCAGCGACCATCCGACCGAGTTCCTGACCGGCGTGCCGACCATCGCCAACGCCGACACGCTCGGCATCCGCCCCGACCTCACCGGCCGGCCGATCACCAGCTGGGCCGATTTGATCAGCCCGGAGTTCAAGGGCAGGGCGGCATTGCAGGACCAGTCTACCGTCG
>JAYTTA010000077.1:0-8997 GCA_043745345.1 Acetobacteraceae bacterium
ATTTGGTTGCGCCGCGCCGCCGACGGCGTGGTCAACGCGCAGTACTGGTACGGTCGCCTGCTGCTGGAGGGCCGCGGCGTCGATCGCGACCCGGAAGCCGGGCGGGACTGGATCGAGCGCGCGGCGGCGGCCGGGATGCTGGATGCGCAGGGCGCCATGGCCGATCTTCTCCTGCACGGCACCGGCGGCCCGCGCGACCACGCCGCCGCGTTGAAACTATTCGAGCACGCGGCCGCCAAGGGCCATGTCGGCGCAATGTTCGCCGCCGGCGCTATGACCGGCGGCGGCCACGACGTGCCGACCGACCGGGTGGTTGCGAAAACCTGGTTTCGCGCCGCGGCCGAGCGCAGCCATCCGATCGCTCAGATGATGCTGGGGCGCTACCTTGCCCGCGGCCTTGGCGGTGAGGTCGATGCCGGGCAAGCGCGGCACTGGCTTGAATTGGCGCTGGCGGCTGGCCAGAAGGATGCTGCCGGCGATCTGGTGTCGTTGCCACCCGTGATCGTGGACTCGGCCCGTGCGGTTGGCCTTTGAAGGCTGTAGGCAAGGAAAGCTTGGGCTCTGCCCAAACTCGCTGAGGGGCAGTCGATCCTTAGAACCACTTCCTTAAGGGATGCGCTCCCGAGCGCTCCCCGGGCGGGGTCAGGGGCAGAGCCCCAGCCTTCTCATCGGGATCGCCAAGAATTAGTTCAGGCGGCAATCGCCGCAAGCCAGCAGGCAAGCGATCGCGTTGTGGCACGCGCGTGGCTATCGCGCGCCTGCCGCTTGGCACCCGATTATCACGCGGCGACCCTCGCTTTGGCCAGCCTGTGGCTGGGCGATGACGATGCCGAAGCGGAACGGCTGTTTTCCCGCGTGCTGGAGCACCACGACGTGCGGGCGGCCTGGATTGGCGTGGCTGTTGCGCGGCGCGACGAGGGCGCGGCCGCGTTGGCGCATGCCTACTCGCGACATGCTTTGACTGGGCAGGATGGCGGCCTGGCCGACCGGCTCGCCGGGGGGATTGGCTGGTGCGGCATCCGCGTTGACGGCTCGCTGGCCGTGTCGGCGGGTTCCGCCCAGGTGCGACGCGACGGGGAATGGCTTTCGGTCACCCGCGACGGGGGGCACCTGCTCGGCAGCCCGATCGACCTTGCCGCGATAACCCGGATCGAGGGCTGTGTTTCGGTGATTGACGGCGCGATCGAGGGCTGGGCTTGGCATCCCGGCGATCCCGCGCGCGATCCTGTGCTGACATTCCGGTTGGCTGGTCTGGTTCGGCAAGTGACTGCGACGGCGCTTTGCGTGCAGGTGGACAGTGACATTCCGCTGGCCCAACCACGCAGCTTTTCGATTTCGGCTGCCGAGTTGGCGGAAGCTTCCGGCGCAGTGGCTGTGCTGGGTCCGGATGGTCGCCATCTGACCGGCAGCCCGCTCGATCCCGGCGCGGTGCTGCGGGTTTCCGTGACGCCCGCGCGTCGGGCGGCCATGACGTTGCGGCCGCCGGTCGACATCGTGGTTCCCGTTTACCGTGGCTTGGCGGAAACCCTAGCCTGCATCGCCTCGGCGCTGGCCAGCCGGCCGCGGGGATCACGGGTGATCGTGGTCGACGATGCCTCGCCTGAGCCCGAACTGGTGGCGGCGCTGGACAGGCTGGCGGCATGTCGGAAGATAATCCTTGTCCGGCATGCGGAAAACCAAGGTTTCCCGGCGGCGGCCAATGCCGGGCTGCGGGCCTGCGCCGGGCGCGACGTGGTGCTGCTGAACAGCGATACCCTCGTGCCGCCCGGTTGGCTCAGCCGGTTGCGCCGCGCCGCCTACAGCGCGTTCGACATCGGCACGGCAACGCCGCTGTCGAACGACGCGACGATTCTGAGCTACCCGGATGCCGGCGGCGGCAATGCAGCACCCGATGCCACCGGGACCGCGCGTTTGGACGCGTTGGCGGCGCGGGTCAACGTTGGCATCACCATCGACATTCCCACCGCAATCGGATTCTGCCTGTACCTTCGCCGCGACTGCCTCGATGCGGTCGGCGAACTGCGGGAGGATCTGTTCGCCCAGGGCTACGGCGAGGAGAACGATTTTTCCATGCGCGCCAAGGCTCTCGGTTGGCGCCATGTCGCGGCGGCCGACGTGTTCGTCGCCCATTGTGGCGGCCGGTCGTTCGGCGCGGCGCGCCGGCACCTGCTGGCCCGCAATGCCGCGGTGCTGCACCGTCTGCATCCTGGCTACCACGCGGCCATCGCGGCGTTCGTCGCGGCCGATCCGTTGGCCGCGGTCCGTCACCGGCTCGACGAGGCGCGATGGCACGCGGCCGCACCATCATCCGGGCCGGCAGTGCTGCTGGTCACCCATGCGGCCGGCGGCGGCGTCGAGCGTCAGGTTTTGGCGCGCTGTGCCGCCATCCAGGCCAGTGGGCAACGCGCGATCGTGTTGCGCCCGGATGGCTCGGCCGGCGTTCGGGTCTGCGAGGGCGGCGGCAACCTCCATCCGAACCTCAGCTTCGCGCTGCCGGCCGAACGACTGGCGCTGGTGCGGCTGCTGGCGGCATCGCGGCCGGCGTGGCTGGAATTGCACCATCGCCTCGGCCACGTCGAAAGCATCCTGGACGTGGCGGCCGGGCTGTCGATTCCGGTCGAGGTCCATCTTCACGACTACGCCGCGATCTGCCCGCGGATGAACCTGATCGGTCCCGACGGCCGCTATTGCGGTGAGCCGGACGTTACCGGCTGCATCGCCTGCATCGCGACCGTGGGGCGCAACGACGGTCGCGATCTTACGGCTGCGGCGTTGCGCGCCGATTCCGCCGCCATCCTGGCCTCGGCCGCGCGGGCGATCGTGCCGAGCGCCGACGCGGCACGTCGCCTGCGCCGCCACTTTCCAGCCGTCCGGCCGGAGATCCTGCCGCATGAGGAGAATCGTTTCATCCCGCCACCCGATCCGGCGCGCGCAACACGCTGCCGGGTGGTGGTGGTCGGCGCCATCGGCATCGAGAAAGGCTATGCCGTGCTGCTCGCCTGCGCCCGGGATGCCGCGACAAGAAACCTGCCGATTGAATTCGTCGTGGTCGGGCACACCATCAACGATGCCGGCCTGCACGAAACGGGCCGGGTCTTCGTTACCGGGGAGTACCGCCAGCCGGAAGTCGTGCAGCTGATCCGCGCCCAGGCGGCAACGCTCGGCTGGGTGCCGTCGGCATCGCCGGAAACCTGGTGTTTTTCCCTCACCGAGATCTGGCGCGCCGGTCTGCCCGCCGTGGCGTTCGACATCGGCGCGCCGGCTGAGCGCATCCGCCGTCGCGGCTATGGCATGGTGCTGCCTGCCGGCTTGTTGCCCGCCGCGATCAACGATGCGCTGATCCGGGCCTCGGCGCCGGTTGCGGAGGAAAGCATGGCGCGGCTGGCGCTCATCGACGATTATGCCGATCCAAGCTTCAAGTAACGATGACAGCCAGGCCCGGTGGCTGGCCCGACACAGGAGAAACGATGCCCGACATGCGAAAGCCGGCAACCGCCGCCGCGAAGAAGTCGACTATCCCCCGGGGCATCGCGCCGCCACCCGGCAGGCCGGCGGCAGGCCATATCGCCGAATTGCGGGTCTCCGGTCATCTGATGTCGTTGGATACCGGCACCTTCTGCGTGTTCCACGCGCCGGGTTCCCCGGTCGCCGCGGAGCCCGGCAACGGGCTGCCGGCGGTGCGCCTGTCGCTGCCGCCCGGATCGAAGGCTGAGGCCGCGCGGATAAAAACCTTGGATGATGATGGCTGGCTCACCGGCGCCGGCGGTGCGGCGCTGATCCGTGTCCCCGTCGGACCGACTCAGATCCTGGTCACGGTCTACCAGGCACCGGGCCAAAGCCCGGACAACGCGCCGCGCTTGCAGGTGCTGCGGCTTGGCGCCGACAACCCGGCGACAGAGGCCCCGGCCGGATCGCGTGTGGCCGCCGATGCCGAGGTCATCGCCCACATCCAGGTGGCCGGCGATGTCGGCGTGCGGCTGGGCGAGTGGCTGGGCCAACCCGGCAGTGGCCAGTGGATCGAGGGTTTTTCGATCCATCCGCCGCCGCCAATCGGCATCGCCGGCATCGAATACCAGGCGGTGCTCGGCCGCGGCTGGAACAGCCCATGGGTCGGGGGCGGGCAGTTCTGCGGCTCGCGCGGCATGGCGCTGCCGCTGCTCGGCCTTCGGCTCCGCTTGAAAGACGAATTCGCCGCGCGCTTCGAAATCACCTGCAGCGCCAGCTTCGTTGACGGCAGCCGCGTCGGGCCCGTCGCCGCCGGCGAGGCGTGCGAATGCGGAAGTCTGGCCCCGCTGGAGGCGTTCCAGGTGACGATGGTCGCCAAGGCTGTTCGCACGCCGGCTTGGTTGGTGCCGCCGCGGCAAGGCTAGAAGGCCAGGGCTCTGCCCTGGACCCGCCAAGGGGCCAGGCCCCTGTAACTCCTATTTTTAAGCTAGGCGTCCAGGACGCTATCCTGGCGGGGTTTGGGGCGGAGCGAGAGCCTCATGCTTGCCTCACGCAACCGCATACTTCCCCCGCCCGAATACCCGATCCATCTGCTCCGCAGTCGCCTTGTCCGGCGTCGTCGCGTGAGCCCGCACCGCTTCCGTCGCGGCCAGCGCCTTCACCACCGCCGGACGCTGGGCGATGTCGGCTACCCAGCGCATCACGTGCGGATAGTCGGTTTTCACAGCCGCACCGAGCAGCATCTCCATCAGCCGCGTCCACGGGAAGGTCGCAACATCGGCGATCGAGTATTCTGCGCCGCCGAGATACCGGCTGTCCGCCAAGCGTGCCTCAAGCGTTTTGCACAGGGTGACGACCTGGGTCTTGTATCGGCTCAACGAGTAGCTGTGGTCGATGTCCTTCGGCGCGAACCGGACGAAATGCACCAGCTGGCCGGACATCGGACCGACGCCCGCTACCTGAACCATCAACCATTGCAGCGCGTCGTAGCGGGCGACGCCGTCGCGGGCCAGCAGTTTCCCCGTCTTCTCGGCGAGGTAGATCAAGATCGCGCCGCTCTCGAACACGGTATACGGCTTACCGCCCGGACCGTCGTGGTCGACGATCACCGGCACCTTGGCGTTCGGGTTCAGCTTCAGGAATTCGGGATTGAACTGGGCGTTGCCGAACACGTCGACCGGATGGACGGTGTAGTCGAGGCCAAGCTCCTCCAGCGCGATGTAGATCTTGACGACGTTCGGGCTTCCCATGGCGTAAAGGTCGATCATGTTTCTCTTCTCTCCAAAATGGTTGCACGACGATGCGTACGAACCGGCGCCGGCGTCAATCGCCGCGCAAAAACGTCATGTGCGATGCGGCTGATCGCCGTCGGCCGGCTCCGCCAAGGCCCGGAGGCGGAGCTTTTTGCCCGCTACAACGCCCGGCTGCGTCCGAAGATCGAGGTTTTCGAAGTTGCCGAGGCGTCCGGCTCCGCCGCCGAAGCCAAGCGGCGGGAAGGCGCGGCGCTGCTCGCCGCACTCCCCACCAACGCCTACGCCGTGGCGCTCGACCTTGCCGGCGCCACGCCCGACAGCGAGGGTTTTGCCCGTGACCTGGCACGCTGGCTCGAACAGGCGCGCCCCGTCTGCTTCCTGGTCGGCGGCCCGGAGGGGTTGGACGGCACGGTGATCGCGCGCGCCGACGCGGTGCTGTCGCTGGGCCGGCTGACCTGGCCGCACCGGCTGGTGCGGGTGCTTCTGGCCGAGCAGGTTTTCCGCGCCCGCGCGATCGCCACCAACCATCCCTATCACCGCTCCGGCCGCCCTTGACGGAACCATCCAACGAAAACGTTGAATGCGAGCCGGACACATGTCATGTCTGAAGCGACAACTGTCCGAAAGCCAAACACGATTTTGACCGAAGCCACCATCAAACCCGTCGAGAGTGATGCGCTGCGCCAGGTCGCAGCCCTGCTCGGAGGCGAGCGGATCCTGCGCTCCTTGGTCCAAAGTCCGATCGACGCCCATGAGATGCTGCTTCGAGGATTGCCAGGACAGGCGTTGATCCACCTGATTGACAGCTTCGTCGTCTTGCACCGGACAGCGTCGTTAGAAAAGGCCGTCGGCATTAGTCTGCGCACCTTCCAGCGCCGCAAGGATATGCCCGGGAAGCCGCTGAGCCCCGAACAGAGCGGCCGGACCTGGAAGTTCGCCGAGATCCTGGCCTGGGCGACAACCGTTCTGGGTTCGCAGGAAGAAGCCGAGCAGTGGCTGGAACGCCCGGCTATCGGCCTCGATCAGCGCCGCCCAATCGACCTTCTGGCGACCCCCGCCGGCGTGCGTCTGGTCGAGGAGTTCCTTCGGCGCGTCGAGCATGGCGTCTACGCTTGACCCCTCTGCCGGCGCCGCTGGGCGGAACCGGGCTGGTTGCGTGGCGCCTGGACGACGCGCGGTTCGCGGCGACCTGGGACAGCGGTGAAGGCGCCTACCTCGTCGGAGGGCGCTGGAACAGCCGTGGCCTGCGTGTCGTCTACGGCTCGATCGATCCGGCGGCGGCTATATTGGAAGTCGCGGTTCACAAGGGTTTCAGGGCACTCGACACCGTGCCGCATGTGCTCACCGCCTTCGCAGTGCTTGATTTCTCCCGGATCCACGTGGTCGATCCGGCGGATGTGCCCAACTCCAACTGGCTGCGCCCTGGTATCCCGAGCGCCGGGCAACAGGCGTTCGGCGATGTGCTGTTGGCCCGACACCGGTTCGTCCTGCTGCCGAGCGTGATCTCGTCCCACAGCTGGAACCTGATGTTTGTCGGCGCGGGCGCGTCAGGCACCTATCTGACACGGTCGCAGGAACGCTTCGCACTCGATACCCGGCTTCATCCACCCGCCTGATCCTCAGGGATCGATCTTCTCTTGTCGCCGCCTGCCCCCGGCGCTAGGGAACCGAGACCATGAACAACACCGGACGGCACGGAGACGTAAATGGCCGAACAGAGAATCCGCCCTGTCATGCTGGCCATCCTGGATGGCTGGGGGTGGCGCGACGATCCGGCCGACAACGCGGTGCGCCAGGCGCGCACACCGAATTTTTCCCGAATGTGGCAGACATCGCCGCGAGCGTTCCTGAACACCTCCGGCCTTGATGTCGGCTTACCGACCGGGCAGATGGGCAACTCCGAAGTCGGCCATCTCAACATTGGCGCCGGCCGTGTCGTCATGCAGGATCTTCCGCGCATTGCCCGTGCCATCGAAGATGGGTCTCTGGCGAAAAGCCCGGTGCTGCTGGGCCTTATTGAAAAGCTTCGGAACACCGGCGGTACCTGCCACCTGTTCGGGCTGGTGTCGCCCGGCGGCGTGCACTCGCACCAGGATCATGCGGCGGTGCTGGCCCGCGCGTTGGTCCGCGCCGGGGTCAAGACCGTGCTGCACGCCTTCACCGACGGCCGCGACACGCCGCCACGGTCGGGCAACGAGGACATTTCGCGGCTTCGCGCAGCGCTGCCGAAAGGCGTGCCGCCCGCCGGTGTGCCGATTGCCACCGTCAGCGGTCGCTATTACGCTATGGATCGCGATCGGCGCTGGGAACGCGTCGAGAAAGCCTACCTCGCGATGGTCGAGGCCGAGGGGCCGCGCTATGCTGACGCCGCCTCAGTGGTCGACCACGCCTACATCGAGAATGTCACCGATGAGTTCGTGGTGCCCGCCACGGTCGGCGATTATGCCGGCATGAAGGACGGCGACGCGCTACTCTGCTTCAACTTCCGCGCCGACCGCGCGCGCGAGATTTTTGCCGCCCTCGTCGATCCGGCGTTCGACGGCTTTGTCCGCAAGCGCGTCGTAACGTTTGCCGCGGCGGTCTCGATGACGCGCTACAGCGACGCGCTGGCGCCGTTCGTCACCGAAATCTTTCCCCCTGTAGTGATGGACAACCTGCTCGGCCAGGTCGTGGCCGCCGCCGGGCGCACCCAGCTGCGCATGGCGGAGACCGAGAAATACCCGCACGTGACCTATTTCCTCAATGGTGGCATCGAAACCGCGAACCCCGGCGAAGAACGCATCATGGTGCCGTCGCCGCGGGTCGCGACCTACGACCTGCAGCCGGAGATGTCGGCGCCGGAGCTGACCGATCGCGCGGTGGCAGCGATCACGGAAGGGAAGTTCGATCTGATCATCCTGAACTTCGCTAACGCCGACATGGTTGGGCACACCGGAAGCCTGGCAGCGTCAATCCGGGCGGTGGAGACGGTTGATTTCTGTCTGGGCCGCATCGCCGCCGCTGTGTCGGTGGCCGGCGGGGCGCTGCTTGTCACCGCCGACCACGGTAACTGTGAGATGATGCGCGATCCGGTCACCGGCGCGCCGCATACCGCCCATACCACCAACCCGGTGCCGGTGTTTCTGATCGGCGGCCACGTTGAGAACCGCCATTTGGAAGACGGCAGCCTGGCCGACATCGCACCGACCCTGCTGCAGCTGATGGATTTGCCGCAGCCGGCCGAGATGACCGGCAAGACTCTGATCGGCCGTGATGCGGCGCGCGCCGCGAAGTAGCTTTCTCGCGCTTGTTCTGGTCACCCTGGCGGCCTCGGCTTTGCCATGGCCGGCGGTTGCCCGACATGCCGATACCACCCAGGCCGCCGCCACCCGCCAGCAGCTGCACGAGGCGCACCGCGCCCAGGCGGCCGAACTCGGCATTGCCCGCCAGGCGGCAGCGCGCGCCGCCCAAGCGGGCGAGGCGGAGCGTCGGCTGGGTGCCGCACGCGTCGCCGCCGCGGCACGGGTGCGCCAGACCGAGATCGCCTCCTCCGACCTCGGTGAGCGCCTGGAGCAGCTGGAAAACAACCGCCGCGACATCGAGGTGCGGATCCGCCAGCGTGCCGCCGAGATGGCACTGCTGCTGCCGGTGATCGAGCGGCTGAGCCGGTTTCCCGCTGAGACGCTGCTGGCGGCCCCCGCTGATCCTGATACCGCGCTGACCGGCGTGCTGGTGCTGCGCGGCCTGGCGCGCCAGCTCGAGGACGACGCCGCCGGGCTGCGCCGGGAGCAGCGGGCGTTGGAAGAAACGCGCGTCGCCA
>JAYTTA010000078.1:0-8985 GCA_043745345.1 Acetobacteraceae bacterium
GCACTCGATCTTCTGATTATATGCGCCGAATCCGGGCTGGCGCTGGAAACCGGCTTTGAGAGAGTGGCGCGTGAGTTTGCCGAGGCGATGAGCTCTACCGCCAACGAATTGCGCATCACCGCCAACGAAATGAAGATCCTTTCGGATCGGCGTCAGGCGCTGCTCAATATGGGCATCCGCACTGGCCTAGACTCGATGTCGCGGCTCGGCGGCATGCTGGCGCAGAGTCAGAAATACGGCACGCCGCTGACCCAGGCACTGCGCGTGCTGGCAGCCGAGATGCGCGCTACCATGCTGACCCGGTTCGAGGCGCGTGCCGGACGCCTGCCGGTGCTGCTGACGATTCCGATGATCCTGTTCATCCTGCCCTGCATCTTCGTCGTGGTTGCTGGCCCGGCGGCGGTGCAGGTCATGAGTGTGATGCATAAAAAATGAAACCTTCCCTACTATCGCTCGGGCGGGATGGCAGCACGGCGCTCGAGTTTGGCATCGTCGGCGCCGCCTTCGTCGGCTTGCTATTAGCCGTGACGGAGATCGGCTTCTACGGCCACGCGCAGACGGCGATGGACAATGCGGCGGCGGCGGCGGCGCGCAGCATGCAGACCCGAGTGGCGCGGGGCGGTGCGCTGACAGCCGTCGCCTTTAACAGTAGTAACTTCTGTCGGGCGTTGATCGGGTTGGACTGCTCACGGGTCACCATCACCCTGACGCCGGTCACCGACTACAAGGGCTACGCTATGTCCAACCCGCCTCTGCTGGGTGGTCTGCCGAATCCCGCAAGCCTGATCTACAACACCGGAGCAGTGAACAGCTTGATGTTGTTGCGGGCGTACTACGACACGGGGCTGCCATCCTGGCCGCTCGGGCTGACGACCATCGTCGGCTCGGCCGCCTATCAGAACGAATAGGAGGTCGCGTTGCGTCCTTCCCGCGGCTCGGCCCGAAGTCTTGGCATCCTGTCGCTCCGCCAGCTTGGATCCTGCGGCCGGGCGCTTGCAGCGCTTGAATTCGCACTGATCGCTCCGGTGCTGCTCCTCACCACGTTCGCTGCCTTTGATATCGTCCAGGGCTTGATCGCTTTGAACCGGCTGACCAATGTAGCGACCGCGGTGTCGGAACTCGGAACCGAGATGGCGGCAACACCGACCTACACCAATACGCTGTCCCGCGCGCAGGCCAACGCTGCGACATCGGCGATCTACGCGCTGATGCCCGAGCTCAGCGGCGCCTCGCCGCCGGTGTTCGGGGTCGTGCTGTCGTCGATCGCGATGACCAAGAATGTCGCCGCCTGCCGCAGCAACTGCACCTATTCCCCTCATGTTGCTTGGAGCGCCGCGCTGCAGGGCACCAACGGAACCGTCCGACCCTGCGACGTGACGCTCGGCGTGCCGGTGCTGGTCTTCGTTCCTGACACTCAAGATCCGTCGCCTGGAACCCTTCCTGTGAGCGTTCAAGGTGTCCAACCAGTGCTCGTTGCAGACGTGAGCTATATGTTCCAGCCGCTGTTTTCAAGTTTCTCATTTCCGCCGCTGGTCTCGGGCTTTTCGATGCCGACCCTCACCATGACGCGGTCAGTCTATTTCGCGTTGCGCAATACTGATCCGGCACAATGGTTACAGTATTCGGACATCCCAGTCCCGGAATTCCGATGCCCTGGCTATCACCCATGACCCCATTGCACTTAGGAGGAGCCGCCATGAATCTCATCCGTGTTCTTTCGCCCCTGCGCCGGGACCGGCGTTCGGCGATTGCGGTGATCTTCGCGCTGGCTGGCATGACCCTGTTCACGATGGTAGCGCTGGGCATGGACTTCAGCGGTGCCGTCGGTGCGAAATCGAAGCTGGCCCTGGCTGCCGACGCGGCTCTGCTGGAAACGGAGGCTGCCGCCACCAACGCGTTCAAGGCTGAGCCGGCCGCGTCGTTCAACCCGGCGATCGCCGATGGGATCCGGCGCTTTTGGGCTCATGTCGGCACCCTGCCGGGCACCACGGTCCACCCCCCCGTGATTACCGTTACCCGCGTTGGTACGTCGTTCACCGCGGCCATCGACTACAGCGCCGACTATTCGACGAGTTTCGCCGGCCTGCTCGGCGCGACGTCGATCCCGCTTTCGGGCCACTCCGAGGCGGTCACGCTGATCGGCGGCTACAACGACCTGCAGGTGTTGATCGACACGTCGAGCTCAATGCTGATCGCGGCTACCGACGCCGATAGCACGGCGATGATCGCAGCCAGCCAACACGGACGCTTCGCCGATCCGGCGCCGAGCTGGTGGGCGAGCGGATGCGCGTTCGCGTGCCACTGGGACCCGGGCAACAACGATTTCTACCAGGCTTCGCGCGACAACCACATCACCCTGCGCCTCGACCAGATCAAGGTGGCGGTAGCGACGATGATCGGCTCGGTCGATGCCCGCAACTCGCTTAACCAGTTCCGTTTCGGACTGTTCACGTTCAACACAGACATCGCCAACACCGACACCGTCGGCAACCTGCCGGTGGCCGCGAACGTGGCCGGTGAGATCCCGATCCTGAACGCCATCGTGCCGCCGCTCGGCGACCCGTGGCACGCCTACAACACCAACATCACGCAGTCGGTGCTGAACTTCGCGACGCGCTATTTGTCCGTTTCTGGCGATGGAACCTCCGCCGTCGCACCCCGAAAGTTCGTGTTCCTGTTGACCGATGGCATTGATGACGTGTTCGCCGCCGGCTACCCCAGCAGCCGTCGTGAATCCGCAATGAACCCGGCTTCATGCGACGCGCTGAAGGCAAAGGGCGCCACCGTCGCGGTGATGCATACGCTCTACATCAACCCGGCCAACGAGTTCGCCGAGATCACCGCGATCCAGCCCGCCGTGGTCGCCGCGCTGCAGAACTGCGCGTCCCGGCCCGATCTATATTTTCCGGTCGCCGATCAGACCCAGATCAACACGGCGGTCGCGGAAATGCTGAACGCGGTGGTCGCCACCTCCACCCGGTTCACGCACTAGCGCCATGGTGAACCTCGACCGGCCCCAGGCGGGGCTGAGCCGGCCGGGTTGGCATCGTTTCGCGCTGTTGGCGCTTACCGCGTGGGTTCTGCCATGGGCCGCGCATGCGGCGTCGCCGGGCGAGGATTGCCGCGACCAGGCGGCCATCGCCGAGCGTGACGCCGGCATCCCCGCCGGGCTGCTGCTGGCGATCGGCAAGCGCGAGAGCGGCGCGCCCGACCGTGCAACCGGCGGCATTCTGCCCTGGCCATGGGCGATCAATCAGGATGGCGCCGGCCGCTATCCGGACAGCCGCGCCTCCGCCGTCGCCGCGATCCAGGAGGCGCGGGCGCATGGCGCGCGGTCGATCGATGTCGGCTGCTTCCAGATCAGCCTGCTCTATCATCCGCACGCCTTCGACACGCTGGACGCTGCCTTCGATCCGGCGCTGAACGCCGCCTATGCGGCGCACTTCCTAGCGACTCTGCGCATCGCCACCGGCAGCTGGGACGCGGCGGTCGCATCGTACCACTCGGCCGACCCGGCCCGCGGCGGCCCCTACCGTGACCAGGTGCTGGCGACGTGGCATAACCTGGAAGGGCGCGATTCCCGCGGCCGGCATTCCACATTCGCACGCGCCGAGGTGGGCGACGGGTTGATCATGGGTATGCGTGTCTGGGTGCCGGGCGGCGCCCAGACAGTCACGCAAACGATTCGTGCTGGGCGTCTGCCGGTGGTTAACCGGCCCACCCTTCTAGCCTTCGCGGACCGTCGCTAGGCATGGCCGAACCTTGCGAAAACTGGCTTTCGCCTGCCCGCATCCGCGCTTGGGCGACGGTTTTGCTAATTTTCGAGATCCTCATCTTCGCCATGTTCGTTGCCGGCGCACATGGCTGGATCGTGACGCTGCCGAACCCGACCTCGACCGACTTCGTCAGCTTCCATGCCGCCGGCAGCCTGGCCTGGGCTGGCACGCCGGAACTCGCCTACGACATGGCGGCGCATTATGCGGCCGAGCAGGCGGCGACCGAGCCCGACATTCCCTACCAGTTCTTCTTCTATCCGCCGGTGTTCTTGTTGCTGCTGGCGCCGCTTTCGCGACTTCCGTACCTGTTTGCCTATCTCCTGTTCGAGGGTGCGACCCTGGCGCTGTACTGCTTCGCCGTGAAGCCGTTGCTGGCTCAGCGTGACCGTGGCTGGTGGATACCGGTGCTGGCCTATCCGGCGGTATTCTGGACCCTCGGCCTCGGCCAGAATTCATTGCTCACGGCCGCGTTGCTGTGCTTTGGCCTGCGCTTTCTGGAAAAGCGCCCGGTGGTGGCCGGCCTCCTGTTCGGACTGCTGTGCTACAAGCCGCATATCGGCGTGCTGATCCCGGTCGCGTTGCTTGCCGGGCGCCATTTTCGCGCCTGCTTCGCGGCGGCCTTGACGGTCGGCCTGCTGGTCGCCGGATCAGTCGTGATATTCGGCCTCGCACCCTGGCAGGTGTTTTTGGAACACGCGTTGAGCAATTCCGAGATCTATAGTTCCGGACGCATCGACCTGCGCGGCGTGGTTACTCCGTTCGCCTTCGCCCGGCTGCTCGGCTTTCCCGCCTCCATCGCGAGCTTGCTTCAGGCCGCGACCGGGCTTGCCGCCGCCGTCATGGTGTGGTTCGCGTGGCGCCGGCCGGGGCCGATCGCGCCACGCGCCGCGACCCTGCTGGCGGCGACCCTGCTCGCCGCCCCTGTCTTGCTGTTGTACGACCTGATGATCGCCCATCTTGCCATGGTCTGGATGCTGCTGGCACGGCGTGGCCGAAGGCTGCTTCTGCCGGAGGCGCTGCTGGTCGTGCTGCTTTTCCTGAGTCCGCTCGCCTGCCGGTCGGTCGCCCAGATAACCCAGGTGCAGATCGCTCCGCTTGTTTCGGTGTTCCTCCTGGTCTGGGCTTTTCGAAATACCGGACAGCGGACAAGTCCTTCAGAGCAGTGCGATCAGCGCGATTCCGGCAACCATCAGCGCCCCGCCGATCACGCGCCAAATGTTGATCGCATGGACCTCGATGCCGAACAGCTCGAAATGGTCCACCGTCAGTGACATCAGGATGTTGGCCGTGATGGTCAGCCCGGCGAATTGCCCGGCGCCTATCTTTTCAACGAACAGCAGTCCGGTAACGACCGTGAGCGCGCCGACCAGCCCGCCGACCGGCGCTCATCAGAGCATGTTCGATATCCCGTCCAACGTCGGCAGCGGGCGCGGCAGGCAGAAAAAAGCACCGTCAGGAAAGCGACGATCGGCAGGAACGACACTGTGCTGGCGAGCCACGGGTTGGACAGCGATTCTTGCAGGTCGCCGTTCATCGGCGGCCCCCAGGCCTGCAGCGCGCCGGCAATGAGGACGATGGGATAGAGCCAGGCGGCGCAAATGTTCTGCATCTTCTGGTTTTCTTCGTGAACGTTCAGCCGAAGGCAAAAACGCTGCCGATCGCCAGCAGCAGGGCCGGGGGCATCACCAGCAGACCGAGTTTTAGGAAGCTCCAGGCGCTCACCTCCTGGCCCTCGCGGCGTAGCGCGGTCAGCCATAGGATCGTTGCGAGGGAGCCGGTGACGGACAGGTTAGGGCCGAGATCGACGCCGATCAGCACGGCGGCGCGGACGTGCTCGGGCACCCTCGCGATCTCGACCACGCGCCCCCCCACCAGCCCGGCCGGCAGGTTGTTGACCAGGTTGCAGCTGAGCGCCAGCACGACGCCGCATGCCCAGGCGGTGAGCGACGCCGAGTGCTGGACCAGGGCGGAAACCTGATGGGCGATGGCGTCGGTGACGCCGGTCTTCTCCAACGCCTCGACGAGGACGAAAAGTCCGGCGACCAGCGGCAGCACGCCCCACGAGATATTCTTTCCGATTTCGATCGGCCCGCGTTTCGAACGCGCCAGAACCAGGATCGCGGTGCCGAGTCCGGCCAGGAACGTCGGCAGGCCGAGCTGGAGGTCGAGCACCGAGGAGGCCAGCAGCACGATCGCGGTCGTGCCGATCCCAGCTGCCGCCAGGATGCCGCCGGCGGACAGTCTTGATAGATCCATCTCGGTCGAGATGGGCTGCTGGAGCGCGTCACGCTGTGTCCATCTCAGCATCAGGTAGGTCGCAAGAATGGAAAGCATCGAGGGCAGGGCGTAGCGCGGCAGCCACTGCATCAACGGCGGCATGTGGCTGCCGTAGATCACCAGATTGGCCGGGTTGGAGATCGGCAGTACGAAGCTCGCGGCGTTGGCGATGAAGGCGCAGATGAAAAGATAGGGCAACGGTTTGTCGATCTTCGCCGCGCGCGCGACCGCGGCGACGGCGGGCGTCAGCACCACGGCCGTCGCGTCGTTGGACAGGAAGACGGTCACCACCGTGCCAACCGCGAACACCAGCGAAAAAAGGCGGGTTGGCGATCCGTGGGCGCACTGGGCCGCCTTGGCGGCCAGCCAGTCGAACAGCCCTTCCCGCCGGGCAACCTCGGACAGCAGCATCATGCCGACGAGGAACAGGTAGACGTCGGTGCCTTTCAGGACGCCGGCCAGCGCGTCGGACAGGGGCAGCAGACCGAGCACGACCAGCAGTAGCGCGCCAGCCATTGCCCAGATAAATTCGGGCCAGGAGAACGGACGAAAGATCACGCCGGCGGTGGCCCCGGCGGCGATGCCCCACACCGCCCAGGGTGAGGCCATCACGCCACTTCCCTGGTTTCCGGCATCGCCACCGCGAAGAACACCAGTGCCGCCAAGGCGATCGCGGCGAGGTAGAGAAACCCAGCGGGATAGCCAAAGCTCTGCACCACGAAGTCGGCCGGGAAAGCGCCCCCGTGGGCGCGATACTTAAGGGAAGGGTTCAAAGGGGCGACTGCCCCTTTGCGGGTCTGGGCGGAGCCCAGCCTTCACTTACTTCGAAACCCGCCAGATCGTTCCCCCGGCATCCTCGCTGACCAGCAGCGCGCCATCGTGCGCGACCGCGACGCCGACCGGCCGGCCCCAGACGCTGTCTTCGTCGGACACGAACCCGGTCAGGAAATCCTCGTACCCGCCAGTTGGTCGGCCGCCCACAAAGCGCAGTCGGACCACCTTATAGCCGGTCCGAATGCCGCGGTTCCACGAGCCGTGCAGGGTGACGAAGGCGTCGCCGCGGTAATCCGTCGGGAACATCACGCCGTCATAGAAGGTGATGCCGAGCGGCGCTGAATGCGGCGCCAGCAGCACATCCGGCACGATCACCGACTCCACCAGATCCGGTCGCTCATCGGGATGGCGCGGGTCCGGATGGGCGCCGATATAGAACCATGGCCAGCCGTAGAAGCCGCCCGGCTGCACCTTGGTCGCATAGTCCGGCGGCAGGTCGTCGCCGAGGCCGTCACGCTCGTTGGTGGCGCACCACAGGCCGCCGCCGGGCGCGATCGCCTCCCCGACGCAGTTGCGCAGCCCGGTGGCGTAGGGGCGCAGATTGCGGCCGTCCGGGTCGAGCTGTAGCACCACGGCGCGGTTCTGTTCGAAGCCCCAGGCAGAGCCGGTGCCATGCGCCGTCTCCTGCGCACGCAACGCCTCGGCGCTGAGCCGGCCCATGTCGGTGGCGATGTTGGAGGCGGAGCCGATCGACAAGTATAGATGCGCGCCGTCGGACGATACCACGACGTCGCGCGTCGAATGACCGCCTGTGGGCAGGTTCGCCAGGATGGTCTTGGCGGGGCCCTGCGCGGTCATCGCTCCCGGCGCATAGGGATAACGCACCAGCCGGTCGGTGGCGGCGACGTAGACGTATTTCGGGTTGGGTCCGGGCGGGTAGAAGGCGATGCCGAACGGCTGCGACAGACCTGACGCGAACACCGTGGTCTTTTCGGGCCTGTCCGCGCCATCCGCGGCACGCAGTACGAGTACGCGGTCGGCGCCGGTCTCGGCCAGGAAGATGTCGCCGTTGGGCGCGACCCTCAGCACACGCGGCACCTGCAGCCCGGTCGCGAATGGTTTTACCGTGAAGCCGGGCGGCACCGCCGGCAGCGCGCCGACCGGACGTTGGACCAGGTCCGGGCCGTTGCTTTTCGAGCGGGTGGCGTACGGTGCGGCGAGATCGTCGGGCGCCACGCGGTGGCTGACGCCGGGCCGGTCGTCGCGCCAGTCGCCGTAGGATTGGGCGGCTTGCGCGATTCCGGAGAGCGAGGCGAGGATAAAAGCACCGGCCAGCAAAAACCTCGATGCCAACTTGGTCTTTTCTTGGGACAGCGCATTACTCATGGCGGAATGTCACAACCAGAACGTCGCGGAACGCCGGTTTGCCGGGGTCCTCGGCCTTGATCGCGGTGACGCCGTGGTAGACCCTGCCGTCATCGACGAAAGCCGCATCCATCGGCTCGATCAGGGTAAACTCGCCGACCGAAGCGCGCCGCGCGTCGTGGATGCTGGTTACCCCGCTGACGATGTTCTTCCGCCCGATCAGCAGCACCAGCACCCAGTCCACGCCGTCGCGGTGCATGCCCTCGGGCGTCGGCTTGCCGATGCCGCTCTCGGTAGGCTCGATGCGGAACTGATGCACCTCGACATGCCAGCTTGGCGGCCGGATCGCCGCCGGCGTGACGCCATCAAATAGCGCGGCGCAGGTTGACAGGATGGCGGTCATCGCCGGGTGGGCGGCTATGACCTCGGTAACCGGATCGAACCACCGCGCGATGCCGCCGTTCAGCGCGTTGTAGTCGCGGCTTTGATAATGCGGCTGGTGCGGCTTGCGCCGGATGGCTGCACCGGCGACCGAGAAGGCGGCATGGCGGCGTTGGCGATAGCGTCCGCCATCGGCCATGTAGCCATCCTGGCCGAGGTCGTTCCAGCTGGCGGCGAAGCCCTGCCAGTCGGTCAGGCCGGCACGCTCCAGCACCGGGCGCATGTCATCCGCATGAGTAAAGACATAACCGTCGGCGACAAGCGGTCGCGCAATCGTGGAAAAGTTGTCGGCATCCTGGATATCCATGCTCAGTTCAATCCGCGATGGCGCAGCAGCGGCTCGGTGCGCGGC
>JAYTTA010000079.1:0-8977 GCA_043745345.1 Acetobacteraceae bacterium
GTTGCCGACCCGTATACCGATAATGCTAGCTGCCGACGTGTGACGAGACGTACAAGGCTACCTCCGGGCATCGCCTCCAGGGCATTCTGCGTCAGTGCATCCAGGGCGCGAGGCAGCTGGTCGCGGCCCAAACGAACCTGCGTCGGCGCATACTCGATTTCGGATTGAGATAAAACTCCTCACAGCAAGGTATTTTCAACGTTGCCGGTGAACTCCCGCACCACCTGACCCAGCTCGACCACCGTGTTTTCAGCGGGTTCACGGGCGGCCAGGGTAAGTAGTTCCTCGACGATCTGCGCGGCGCGCCTGGCGCCCAGGTGGCACGCTGCAGATGCCGCAACGAACCCCGTGCCAAAGTCATGATGAACGCCTGCTCGACGCTGCCAAGCACCACCGTCATCAGATTGTTGAACTGGTGTGCAACGCCCGAGATCAGCGCGGAAAAGTTATCCGTGCGCCGCACCTGGCGAGGGGACATCTCACAGCACAGGCCGACATCAGCCTGGCTCGCGAAGAGATACGCCAGCTTGCCGTTCTCACCGAAGATCGGACTGAAGAACAATGCATTGCAGAAACCCGACCCGTCACGCTGGTAGTTGTAAAGTTCTTCGGCAATCTGCCGCGGCTCGGATATTGCTCGGCGGATCCGGAGAACAGACTCACGATTTATATCGGCACCTTTCAGAAAACGGCTGTTTCGTCCGATTGCCGATTTTACCTCGTCACGCGTCAGCTTGGTAAATGCACCGTTGATATAGACGACCGGTTGGTCCGGCAGGTTGGGATCGACGATCGCCGTGGCCATGCGTGTCTTGCGCACCGTCGCCTCGAACACGCCGTGATCGGCCAGGCCTTCGCTGGATGCCGCGAGATCAGCCTGACTTGCGCAGACTGGGCCGATGTCAGTCATGGTCCGGTTTGCCGGATCGAGTGGGCTGCCATCGTGCAGGCTTCGATCGATAGCGGCTACAACAGTAACCGGTCTTCATGTCCGCATGCTTTGAATGGCGACGTGACGGGTGGAACGGCGCCTTGACACCTGCCATCTACAAAGTCCTGCCGTCTGTCTAGTTCCGTGGCGCCGTTCGAACCTGGATCGGCCGGCGCCTTAGTCGTCAGGGCTTCAATCGCCCTGGCTTCAACCGAGTGGGCGGCGGGATCGCCATGTCGTCGCTTGCTCGTAGGCAATGCCAACGCGCAGCACCAACGGATCCTCGAACGGCCGGCCGACGATCTGCAGCGCGATCGGCAGCCCTTGGGCCGAGAACCCGTTGCACACTGACAGCGCCGGATTGCCGGTCAAATTGAAGGCGCGGTTGTAAAACGCGCCGCCCAGCGATTTGTCGGTGGCCATCTTCGGCGCAACCATCCGCGCGGTTGGCAACGCCAGAACGTCGACGTCGCGCATTGTCGCCGCCAGCTGGGCGGCCAGCCGGGAACGGGCGCGCTGCGCGTTGACATAGTCCACGCCGCGCACGAAAGCTCCGGCGGCCACACGCTGGCGGAAGATCGCGCCGTAGAGTTCTGGCGTGGCGCGAAGGTCCGCCTCATGGATCGAGTAGGATTCCGCCCGCGAAATCTGTCCGGCCGCCGCCGCATAATCCGAGAACGGCGCTATCACAACGTCGTTGACCACCGCGCCAAGGCCGCGCAGCACGCGCAACGATTCCTCGAATGCGGCGGCGACATCGGGCTCGCATGGCATGTCGCGCTCGAAGAAGTGGCGCACCACGCCGACGCGCACGCCGGCGATGCCAGCACCGAGGTCGGAAAAATCAGGCACCGGCACATCCGCGCTGCAGGGATCCTCCGGATCATGGGCCGCCAACACCTGCATCATCAGCGCGCAATCCTCGGCGGTCCAGCACATCGGCCCGGCATGGTCGAGCGAGAACGACAGCGGCAGCACGCCCGCCTTGCTGACCAAACCATAGGTCGGCTTCAACCCGGCAATGCCGCACCAGGCTGCGGGGCCACGGATCGAGCCGCCGGTATCCGAGCCCATCGCGCCCAGGCACATGCCGGCGGCAACCGCCACCGCCGAACCGGAGGACGAGCCCGACGGATCATGCTCCAGATTCCACGGGTTGCGCGCCGGCGGCCACGGCAGGTCGAAGCTGGTGCCGCCGATCGCGAACTCCCACGTCGACAGTTTTCCGGTGAAGATTGCCCCGGCCTCGCTCAGCCGTGTCACGCAGGCGGCATCGCGCGCCGGCACGTTCTCACGCAGCAATGCCGAGTGGGCGGTCGTCGGTATGCCGGCGGTGGAGTAAATATCCTTCAGCCCGATTGTCACGCCATGCAGCGGTCCGCGCCAGCGTCCGGCGGCGATCTCGGCTTCCGCCCTGTGGGCCGCTGCCATGCCAGCTTCCTCCAGCACCAGGATATGGCTGTTCAGCCGGCCGTCGAGAGCCGCGATGCGCTTGAACGCGGCCGCGGCGAGATCGACCGGAGACAGGTCACGGCTGCGGATACGCGCCGCCGCCTCGGCAATCGTCATTGCATTCAGGCCGGTTTTCGGTGCCACCAACTGGTCCATCGTCAGCCTCCTACCCGGGCATGGAACACGGCGGCTGGTTCCTCCGTGTAGGGTCTGCGTCCGCCGAGCACCGCCGCTCCCGCCGCCAGCTCCTGCACCACGTCGCCAAGCGTCGCCATGTCACCGGCCGGCAGGTTCAGCCCGGCTTCGTTGAGCGTGCCCGACAGCTCGGGTCCGGATTTCAGGCCTGGCCGCTGACCGCGGAAATCGGTCGCCTGCTCGAAGGCGTGTGCTGCCTGGAACAGGATCGCCTCCTGGAACGGCTTTCCCGCGATCTGCACGCTGACCGGCAGACCGCCGGCGCCAAACCCCGAACACACCGACATCGCTGGCATGCCGGTGATGTTGAACGGGTTGGTGAACCCGGGATTGGCCAGGTTGCCCCATTTCGGCACCTCGTCGATGCGCGGCGCCTCGGTGGGCGCGCCCGCGGTGACGATCAGGTCGAGGTCAGCCATCGCCTTCGCGGTGATCACGCACAGCTCGCGCCGCCGGCGGATCGCCTGGACGTAATCGGTAGCCGTCATCAGCCCGCCGAGCGCCATGCGGTCGCGCAACAGCTCGCCGTAATCGTTGAACCGGCTCCGCATCCACGGCTCGTGCAGGGAGAACGCCTCGCAGACCAGAATGACGTAGTTGGCCGCCTGATATTCGTATAGCGACGGCAGGATCACCTCGCGGATGTCGGCGCCCTGGGCCCGCCAGACCTCGACTGCGCCGTCGATCCCGGCCTGCACTGCGGCGCTGACCCGCTGGTCGGTCTCATGCCAATGGCGGACCACGCCAATGCGCAGGCCGCGGGCATCCTGGCCGAGTTTTTCGCTAAAATCGGGCACCGGCCGGTTGGCGCTGGCTGGGTCAGTCGCATCGTGCCCCGCCATCGCCTGCAGCAGCAGCGCGCAGTCCTCGACCGTCCAGGCCATCGGTCCGGCATGATCCAGCGAGAACGACAGCGGCAGGATGCCGGTGCGGCTGCACAGGCCATAAGTCGGCTTGATCCCGGCGATGCCGCAGAATGCTGCCGGCCCGCGAATCGAGCCACCGGTGTCCGAGCCAGTGCCGCCCAGGATCAACCCGGCGGCGACCGCTGCACCGGTGCCCGACGAGGACCCGGAGGTGAAATGGTCGGTGTTCCACGGATTGCGCACCGGCGGCCAGGGCAGGTCGAAGCTTGGGCCGCCAAAGGCGAATTCATGCGTCGCAAGCTTGCCCAGCATCACCGTACCGGCATCTGCCAGCTGTCGGACGGTGGTGGCATCCTCGGTCGGCACCCAGCCCTTCAGCAGCTTGGAATGCGCGGTCGTGGCAATTCCCTTGGTGCCGTAGATGTCCTTGTGGGCAATCGGTATGCCGTCCAACTTGCCGAGGGATGCACCCTTCATGAGGCGCGCCTCGGCTGCCCGCGCATCCTCCATGGCGCGCTCGGGCGTCACCACGATGAAGCTGTGCAGGGCAGGGTCTACCGCCTGGATACGATCGAGGCAGTGCGTGGCGAGTTCGACCGGCGAGATTTTTCTATCCGCGATCAGCCGGGCGGCTTCCGCGATGGTTGGGGTTTCCATCAGAACATCTCCGGCCGAAACGTCAGCGCCAACTCGGCCTCGCGGCCGCGGCCATGGATCCGGATGCGCTCCAGCATTGGTTCGACATGGGCCCACCCGGAATGGAGTTCGAGGATCTGGGCGGGCAAGAGCGTGAGCCCGGCTCGGCGCACCAACGCCTGGAAATCTTCCAACGATGTTTTTGGCTGCATCGGTCTCTCCTGTTTGCCAACCACTTTGCTCTCAAAGAGCATTACCCTGACAGAGCATTACCCTGACAGAGCATGGATTATGCCAACCGGAATTCTCGCCAGAAGAAAACCGTCCATGCGACCAGAACGCCCAACGGGCGGTCATTCAGGCTGTGATGTGCACAAAAAAACACCAGTCGCGCGGAATGATCATGCCTGTTTCCTAAGCGCGGCAGTTGGCATTCCTATTGCAGTGCATCATCCGGCCTAACTGGTCAGCTTTACCCGGAGAATTCGATGCGGCACTCAATTCGCCTGTTCACTTCATCTTTGGCAATCGCCGCAACTACCTTGTTTACCGTCCCGGCGATTGCTGGAGGCGTCCTTACCGTCGCCATGACCGCCGGCGACATCGCCGTCACCACCGGCACACCGGACCAGGGTTTTGAAGGCTTCCGCTTTGTCGGCTGGAGCCTGTACGACGGGTTGATAAACTGGGACCTGTCGCGCTCGGATGCGGCATCCGACATCAAGCCCGGCCTCGCCACCTCCTGGAACATCGACCCTGAGGACAGCAAGCGCTGGATCATCCATTTACGTGAGGGGGTGAAGTTCCACGATGGCTGCAGCTTTGGCGCAGACGACGTGGTGTGGAATTTTGGCCGCATCGCCGACCCCAAGGCGCCGCAGTTCTTCACCCAGCAGTATGCGCTTAACCGCGCCTACACCACGAACTTCGCCGGCATCGAAAAGATCGACGACCAAACCGTCGCGATCAAGACCAACTTCGTGGAATCGTTGTTCCCCTACACGCTGTCCTACATCCCGATGATTAGCCGGTGCCGGGCGGAGGCGCTGAAATACGACTGGAACGCCTATTCGCTGAACCCGTCCGGCACAGGTCCCTACCGCTACGACCGGTTCGTGGCCCACGAACGGCTCGAATTCGTGCCGAACAAGGAATACTGGGACCCCAAGCGAATTCCCCACCAGGACCGGCTGGTGCTGCTGCCGATGCCCGAGGGCGGCACGCGGGTCGCCGCACTGCTGACCGGACAGGTGAATTTCATCGAGGCACCGCCGCCCGACACCATGCCGCGGCTGAAGGCGGCGGGCATGCAACTCATCACCAACACCTATCCGCATAACTGGCCGTTCATCCTGAACTTCAAGAAGGGACCGTTTACCGACGAGCGCGTGCGCCAGGCTGCCAACTATGCGATGAACCGCGACGACATGGTCGATCTGCTCGGCGGCTACGCAATACCGGAATACGCCATGGTGCCACCGACCATGCCGTATTACGGCCATCCGGTGCGCTACGAGTTTAATGTCGATAAAGCGACGGCGCTGCTCAAAGACGCCAAGTGCTATCCCTGTAAGATCACTCTTGCCATCTCGACGTCCGGCTCTGGGCAGATGCAGCCGCTGCCGATGAACGAGCTGGTCAAGGCTCAGCTTGAGGCGGCCGGCTTCCAGATCGAGTTTAAGGTCATGGACTGGAACTCGTTGATCGAGATCGCCCGGTCCGGTGTCGACAAATACCCCGACATAGACGGCTACAACGGCTCGCGCGCCCTGCTCGATCCCGTCAGCGCCCTGATCAAGCCGGTCGCCCGCGCCTATTGGTCACCGGCCGGATCGAACTGGGGCCACTTCCACTCGGAGGATACCGAGCAG
Source organism: Acetobacteraceae bacterium (assembly GCA_043745345.1). Classification (GTDB taxonomy): domain Bacteria; phylum Pseudomonadota; class Alphaproteobacteria; order Acetobacterales; family Acetobacteraceae; genus PALSA-911. Next base: position 5,952 of record JAYTTA010000079.1, read on the forward strand.
ACCGTACACGACATACTCAACGAATTTGATGCCACCAAGCGTCTGGCCCTGATCACCAGGCTGCATGAGCTCGAAAGCCTGCATGCGGTGATGATCTTCATCGTCCACGACGTGAACCCGCGCGCTCTGTCGCCCAAGGTCCACGGCTTCGTGCAGGCGCAGAACTGGTTCCAGGACCTGACCACGATCTCCGTTGATCCGTAGATAGTGCGCGATGTTCTCGTTGATTCTCCGCCGCATCCTGTACGCCTTGCCGATCGCGATCGGCGTCTCCGTCGTCTGCTTCTCGCTGGTCTATTTAGCACCCGGCGATCCGTTGCAGACGATACTTCCCGCCGACGCCAGCGCCGACACCATCGCGCTGATCAAGCATGAGTACGGCTTCGACCGGCCGATCCCGGTGCAATACGCGCTGTGGCTGTGGCGAGTGCTACACGGCGATTTCGGCGTCTCCATCTCGACCCGACGCCCGGTGCTGCTGGAGGTCGCGGGCTCGCTGCACAACACCGCCATCCTGGCGCTGTTCTCGGTGCCGCTGTCGTTCGGGCTCGGCTACGCCATGGGCGCCATCGCCGGCTGCTTTCCGGGAAAATGGATCGACCGCATCGTCACGGGGACCGCGGTGATGGGCGTCAGCCTGCCGAACTATTGGGTCGGGATCGTCTTCGTCATCCTGTTCTCGGTCGAGTGGATGGTGTTGCCCGCCACCGGCATGGGGCTGAACGGATCGGACCGGTTTAACATCCTGTCGTGGTCCGATGCACGATTTCTGATCCTGCCGGTCGTCACCCTGGCGATGGTGCCAATCGGCATCCTCTCGCGTAGCACCCGCGCCGCGGTGTCGGAAATCCGCGGCCAGGACTTCGTCGTCACGCTGCGCGCCAAGGGCCTGAGCGAGTTCGCCATCATCCGCCATGTGCTGAAGAACGCGCTGCCGCCGGTGATGGCCGTCATGGGCCTGCAGTTCGGCTACCTGATGGGCGGCTCGATCCTGGTCGAGACCGTGTTCACCTGGCCGGGCAGCGGCTTCTTGCTCAGCAAGGCGATCATCAACCGCGACATCCCGGTGTTGCAGGGCTGCATCCTGGCGCTGGCCATGGTCTTCGTCGCGACCAACCTCGTGGTCGACCTGCTGCAGGCGGCCATAGACCCGCGCATCCGCCGCGCCTGAAAGGGGCAAGCATGGCCGAAACCATCCTGATGATGCCGACAGCCCCCACCGCCCTGTGGAACGACGATGCCGCGCCAATCCAGCAGGTCCGGAGCTATTGGCAGAGCGTCGGCTACCGGCTGCGCCATGATCCGGTGACGCTGCTCTTCGGGCTGGTCGTGCTGCTGATCGTGTTCGCAGCGATTTTCGCGCCCTGGATCGCACCGTTCGATCCATACAAGGAAAGCATTATCGGCCGGCTGAAGCCATTCGGATACCGCGGCCATCCGCTCGGCACCGACGAACTCGGCCGCGACCTGCTGTCCCGCCTTATCTATGGCGGCCGCAGCTCGCTGCTGATGAGCATCATCCCGGTGCTGTGCGCGACTGCGATCGGCGGTACCCTCGGCATTATCGGCGGCTTCGGCGGCCGTGCCGCGAACACGATCATCATGCGCACCATGGACGTGTTCTACGCATTCCCATCGGTGCTGCTGGCGGTCGCGCTGTCAGGTGCTATGGGCGGCGGCATGACCAGCGGCATGATCTCGCTGGCACTGGTCTTCATTCCCGCGATCTGCCGCATTGCCGAAACCGCGACCACCCAGATCCGCAACCTCGACTTCATCGAGGCGGCACGCGCCAGCGGCGCCGGCACCCTCACCATCATCCGCCACCACGTCCTCGGCAACGTGCTTGGCCCGGTCTTCGTCTATGCTTCCTCCCTCGTCAGCGTTGCTATCCTGCTCGGCTCCGGCCTGTCGTTCCTCGGGCTCGGCGTAAAGCCACCCCAAGCTGACTGGGGCCTGATGCTGTCCACCCTGCGCCAGTCGATCTACATCAATCCGATCCTCTGCGCCCTGCCAGGCGCCGCGATCTTCGTTACCTCGATTTGCTTCAACCTAGTCAGCGACGGCATCCGCGCCGCCATGGACGTGCGGCTTTGAGCGCCGCAGTCAGAAGGAAGCTTGGGCTCTCCCTCCGCAGACATTCCAACTGGCCGAAGGCAGCCAGTCGGAACCTTTGCCTGCTACGCCCAAACCCGCCAAAAGGCAGTCACCCTCTGGACTCCCTCGACTTAAAGGATGCGCCCCGGGGTGCTACTCCGGCGGGGTTCGGGGTAGAGCCCCGTCCTTTCTGTCTACGGTGTCCAGCATGAACCATCCGTCCGAGGACCGCGGCGGCCCGGCGCAGCCACTGCTGATCGTGAGCCATCTGCGAAAATATTTTCGGGTCAAGGCGCAGGGCCGCGATGCGGCGGTTCGCGCTGTGGACGACGTGTCGTTTTCGCTGATGAAGGGCGAGACTCTAGGCATCGTCGGCGAGTCCGGCTGCGGAAAATCGACGTTGGCACGTTTGCTGCTGCATCTGGTGCGGCCGGATGCGGGGGAGTTGGTGTTCGATGGCGAGGCCGTTGGGGCGCCGGGCGGGATTACCGTGGATGCGCTGCGGCGGCAGGCTCAGATGGTGTTTCAGGACAGCTATGCCTCGCTGAACCCGCGCATGCCGGTGCGGGATTCTGTGGCGTTTGGCCCTTACGTGCATGGGCATAGCCGTGCCGAGGCTCGGCAGGTGGCGGGCGACATGCTGGTCAAGGTTGGTTTGAACCCCGATCTTTTCGGCCCGCGCTACCCGCATGAGCTATCAGGCGGGCAGAAGCAGCGCGTCAACATCGCCCGCGCGCTGGCGATCGAGCCGCGCATGGTGATCTTGGACGAGGCGGTTTCAGCGCTCGACAAGTCGGTCGAGGCGCAGGTGCTGAACCTGCTGCGCCAACTTAAGGAGCGGTTCAACCTTACCTATTTGTTCATCAGCCACGACCTCAACGTGGTGCAGTATATCAGCGACCGCGTGCTGGTGATGTATCTTGGCCGGG
>JAYTTA010000080.1:0-2434 GCA_043745345.1 Acetobacteraceae bacterium
TACTCCAACGTCGTCGGGCTGCCGCTGTTCGAGACGGCGCAGCTGCTGCGTGGCGTCGGCCTGGCGATTCCGTGATCTTTATCCACGCCGTCAGCTCGCCCGGCGAAATTCGAGTGGCGGTGACGGATAGCGGCCGGCTGCTCGATTTTTCGATTTTTCGGCGCGGCGCGCCGGATGGCGTCGGCGACATCCTGCGTGGCCGGGTGATCTCGATGGTGCCGGCGATGGGCGGCGCGTTCGTGCGGCTGCCGGATGCCGAGGGTTTCCTGCCCGACAGCGAGGGTGCCGCCGGGCTGTCGGAAGGTATGTCGATCGGCGTGCGGATCACCCGCGCCGCCCAGGGTGGCAAGGGCCCGCGGCTGTCAGCGCGGTTGGAGGCAGCTGTTCCGGGTGGCCCTGTCGCGCTGCTGACGCGTGGTCCCGGGCCGGTCGAGCGATTTTCCCGACTGTATCCGGAGGCGTCGATCTTCGCCGATGATCCAGCACTCGTCGCCGAGCTGCGGCCGATCCTCGGAGAAAGAATTTCAATTCGGCGCGAAAAACTCGAGGACGCGCTGGAAAACGCCATCGACGCGCTGACCCGAACCGATGCCGAGCTGCCGGGCGGCGCGCGGATGAGCGTCTGGCCAACTCCCGCGCTGGTCGCGATCGACATCGATGCCGGCCGGGCGACGGCAGCACGGGGCCAGAAGGCAGTCTCCCAGATGTCGCTCAACCGGGCCGCCATCCCGGCGATCGTGGCACAGATCCGGCTGCGAAACCTGTCCGGCGCCATCCTGATCGATTTCGCCGGCATGAAAACCAGCCGCCGGCTGGCGCTCGGCCCTGCCTTCGCCGAAGCACTCGCCACTGATCCGCTGCGACCGCGCTTCCTCGGCTTCACAGCACTTGGCCTCGCCGAGATCTCCCGCCCCCGCATCCATCCGCCCTTGCACGAATTGTTGACGGGCCCACATGCCGCGGGACTGCGAGGGCTGCGCGCGATAATGGCGGAGCCGGCACGCAACCAGACCCTGGTCGCGTCCCCGGCCATCGTGTCGGCCTTGACCGCCGATACGGTGGCGCTGGACGATTTTCCGCGCATGACGGGCCGCCGCGCCATCCTGCGCAGCGATCCCGGATTATCCGGATGGAGGCTGGAAGATGGCTGACTCCCGCTGCCCGATCTGCTCGCGTCCCGTCGCCGGCGATACCGGGTCCCGCTTGCGGCCGTTCTGCTCGCGCCGGTGCGCCGACGTCGACCTTGGCCGCTGGTTCACCGGCAGCTACCGCGTGCCGTCCGCCGAAACGGACGAGGACGAGGCACAGGCGCCGGAGTGACTTGATCGGGCGGTTATGTTGGGATATCTCCCAGTGCAGGATGCCCAGGTAGCTCAGTTGGTAGAGCATGCGACTGAAAATTGCAGTGTCGGTGGTTCAATTCCTCCCCTGGGCACCATTCAAAAACAAGTAAGCCGGGGCCTGCCCCGGACCCCGTCGGGGCAGCGGCCCCGGTCCCGCCTGACTTAGGTAAGCGGGCTACAGGCTCGAGACGCGGCCAGCGCCAGGCGATGTAGGCGGATTGCGGCCACGCTGCTGCCGGGGACGGCTTTGAGCAGGCGGGATAGGACCGGCATCGCCATCATCTGCTCGGTCGCCGCCTGCGCCAGAAGGTCCGCCGCCGCGGTCTCCACCGCCATCCGGCCGATGCCGCGCAGCAGCGCCCAGGTGACCGCGGGACCCGGCCGCAAGCCGAAGATCACCGCAACCTGGCGAATGACCCGCAAACCGCAGAACCCGACGGCGATGCCGTCCCAGGCGCTGTGCGGGTTGAGCGCCACGAACGCTGCACCCTGCTGCGCCGCCGAAAATCCGACCCGCCTTGCCGCCTGCTCCAACTCGGGCGCCACCTGGTTGCGCAGGACCGCGCGTATCTCCCCGTTGCTGACGCAGCCGGCAAGTGCCGCATCGATGGAGTCGGCTTGCGGCAGCCGGGAGGCCACAGAGGCGAGCCAGGCACGGGCCTCCGATCGAACCCGCTCCAGGTCCGAGTTGCCGCCCAGGGTCAGGCGCAGATGCTCGGCCTGACGCAGTCGGCGGATCGATCGCCATTCCCGCCATCCCGCGACACCGACCAGACCGATGCCAAAGACCTCGGCCGCCAGCACGGCCCAGCCGAACCCGGTGGACACCTCGAACTGACTGGCGGCGAACCGGCCGATGCTGACCAGGAACCAAGTCGCAGCGAGGATCAGAAAACCGATCGCGGCATAGCCGAGCGAGCCCATCGGCGGACGCTCGGCGACGATCGCCGGCGGCTGCCACGCGGCCTCGATCCGGGCAGGCGCGCCGGACTCCGGCTCCAGCAGCATTGGCGCTGGCTGGCGCGGCGGCGGTTCCGCAAGCAATATCGGCACCTCCTGGACCGGCTCGTGGGACACCTTGCGAGCTACCA
>JAYTTA010000081.1:0-2433 GCA_043745345.1 Acetobacteraceae bacterium
CGCAGCGCCGGCTCGACGTCGATGGAGTCCAGCAGGCGCCACAGCTCGGCGATGTCGGCGGGTTCGATGCGGTTATGGAATTTTGGCCGGTTGAGCCGGATGGTCGCCATGGCGCCGTCGATGTCCAGGCTTGGAACATCTTCAATCGGCGCGGCCGTGACGGCTGGATTTGGCAATGCGAGGATTTCCTCTGGTCTAGGCGTTCGGGGCCTTTGCCGCCACGCCGGCTGTCTTGAGGAACCCGGTCATCAGCCGTTGCATCTGTTCCTGAGTTTGCGGAATAAGCGAGAACCAGCTTTTCAGCAACGCATCCGGCGCCACCGAGTCGGCCGCGTCCAGCATCTGCTTTTCCATCCGGGCCATCACCGCCGCCTGCATCGGCTGGACGTCCGGCAACCCAAGAAAGGCGCGCGCTTCCTCCGGAGTGCACTCGATCGTCGCGTTGATCTTCATCGCCGGGGTCCTTGCGTGGGTTGTTTCGACTTGTAGCTTGGGCCACGCGAAATGAGCAGGCAAGGTCGGGGCAGAGCCCCACGCCTACTTCAGGCTTCGACCACCACCACAGGAAGCTCAACTTTCGCCAACCGCGCCCAGTCCAGCCTTTCGCCGACCATCAGGGTCGCCCGGCCCAGCAAAGTGCGCGCACCGACATAGCCCACGAGGTCGGTCTGGGCGTTGGCGAACTTGTATTTGTATTCCTCCTCGCCGCACAGGAAATCGACCTCGGCGATGCCATGGTCGAATGCCCAGATCAGGTATTCGACCATGATCAGCGTGCCCGGTGAGGCCCTGTCGAAGCGCGGATCGTAAGTCGCAAAGAACGCCTGCATGCGGCCACGATGCAGGATATTGACGGAGGCCGCGACGATTGCGCCGCCACAATCCAGGCTGAACACCTGCACAACGCCCTGTCGCACCAATTCGGCGATCAGCGCCCGCAGGGTGCGGGCGTCGTTGTCGAGCAGCCGGTTGCTCTGGCCGGTGCTGACCAGCCATTCGCGCTTCAGCACGATCATGCGGTCGAGCACGGCGCCGATGTCGTCGTCGGGCTGATAAAGGCGCACCTCGACCGCGCCACTCTCGCTAACGATGCGCTTGCCGCGGGTGTGGTTGTTGCGTGCCTTCTTGTTAAGGCTACGGAACCAGGCATGGCCGTTCGGCTCGTAGTTGCGGACCTGAAGGCTTTTGTCCGCACGAGGGCCCGGGCGCAGCGCCACTGATTTCCGGCGCTCGTCCCCGGCCAGCAGACGAATGGAGGCATCGGGCCGGACATGGCTGAGATAGGCGATGTCAAACCGCCCGGCGCGGCTCATTTCGGCCCACACCGCCGCTACCGCCGCACGGCCGCGGGCATCGTTCGGATCAACGACGGCGTCACAGTAGTCGCTGCACTCCTTGGCCGCCCATTCCAGCACCCGCACGCCGCGATGCCATCGCGTGACACAGGCGACGATCGCGGTTAGTTGGTCGCCACTCCAGCCGAGGCCGATGCACAACGTTGAGCGGTCGCTTTCAGGGCGCGATCGCCACCAGGCCATGACCCAGCCGTGACTTTGGAAGACTCCAAGGCTCGAGCCAGCCCACAACCGGTCCCATTGCGGGCCGATCTCCGCCAGGCGGGACGGGGTGGCGACCAGCTCGAACCGTGTGTTCATGCAATGCCCTGATGCTCGGCGGACGGGGGGGCTAGTTGCCCCGGTGGGCTCCCGACCGTGGCTGGAACCCGCGGCCGGCGCAGGCCGAGCCGGCGTGCCATCTTTCGTAGCGGCAGAATATACAGGCCCCGCAGTGACTGGTATTCTTCATGCTCGCGGTCAGCCAGGCCGAACGAAAAGCTCTCGCCGGGTTCCGGAACGGCCAGGGTGCCAAATATCCGGTCCCAGATCGGCAGCATGAGGCCAAAGTTCCGATCGTAGTGCTTGGGGTCGATACTGTGGTGAAGCTGATGGTAGTGAGGACATAGGATAATCGCGTTCATCACACGACCGAACGAGATCTTGAGGTGTGTGTGACGAACGAAGTCCATCATAATGATGTTACGCAGCACATAGACGTTGATGCCGAGCACCGTCAGTTCCACCGGGTCAAAGGCGAAGAACAGCCAGAGGCCATAGAGAGGTCCGGTGATCATGCCATCCCAGACACGGTTCATGATCTCATCGAGCGGATGGACACGGTCCTTTGTGGTGCCGACCATGACTTCGGCGGAATGGTGCACCTTGTGCAGTTCCCAAAGAACCGGGGATCTGTGCTGCATCTTATGGTACAGATAGTAAGATAGGTCGTAGGCGAGCAGCATGGACACGGTAAACAGTACGAGCGTCCAAACGCCGGGATGCGACTCGACATGATCCGCAGTCCCGAACCCTGCCTGGAGCAGGGCGTGGGTTGCATAGCCAATCGCCGCCGTCACCGCAGCGCCACCCGGAAACG
>JAYTTA010000082.1:0-2426 GCA_043745345.1 Acetobacteraceae bacterium
ATCCGGCCGGACCGCGGCTGAGCTGCTGCTTGCCACCTGAGCCACGCCGAGAAGTTTTTTGAATTAATGCCTTACGACCTGCTCACTCCGCTGACCGCGCCGGCCGACACCGACCTGGTTGATGCCGTCGATCGCGCGGCGGCAGCCCTTGTCCGGCGGCAGCGCCCGGATGGCCACTGGCTCTTTGAGCTTGAGGCCGATGCGACCATTCCGGCCGAGTATGTTCTGCTTGAGCATTATCTGGATCGCATCGACCCCGAGCTACAGGGAAAGATCGGAAATTACCTACGCGCGGTTCAGGGCGCGCATGGCGGCTGGCCGCTGTTCCATGGTGGCGCGTTCAACCTGTCGGCGTCGGTGAAGACCTATTTTGCCCTCAAGGCGATCGGCGACGATCCGGGCGCGCCGCACATGGCCCGGGCGCGTGAAAGAATTCTGGCGAATGGCGGGGCGGAACGCAGCAACGTGTTCACCCGCATCCAGCTGGCACTGTTCGCTCAGGTGCCGTGGCGTGCGGTGCCGGTGATGCCGGTCGAAATCATGCGGCTGCCGCTGTGGTTTCCGTTCCACATCTCGAAGATCAGCTACTGGTCGCGCACCGTGATGGTGCCGCTGCTGGTGCTGATGGCGCTGAAGCCGACCGCGCGCAATCCACGCGGCGTGTCGGTGCAGGAGCTGTTCCGCACCCCGCCCGACGCGATCCGCGATTGGATCCGCGGCCCCTACCGGTCGTTCTGGGGCCGGTTTTTCAGCTCCATCGACGCGGTGTTGCGCCGGATCGAGCCAGCGCTGCCCAGCGCCCGCCGGCGCCGCGCGATCGGGTCGGCCCAACGTTTTGTCACCGAGCGCCTCAACGGCGAGGATGGTCTGGGCGGGATCTATCCGGCGATGGCCAACGCAGTGATGATGTTTTCGGCGATCGGGGTGCCCGACGAGGATCCGACCGCCGCGGCCGCGTGGCGGGCGTTGCAAAAGCTTTTGGTGATCGAGCCGGACCGTGCCTACTGCCAGCCCTGCCTGTCGCCGGTCTGGGATACCGGGCTTGCCGGCCTGGCAATGGCCGAGGCCGGATTCCCCGCCGAGGCCAGCGCTGCCTGCGAGTGGCTGCGGCCGCGCCAGATCCTTGACGTCGCCGGCGACTGGGCGGTGCGCCGGCCCGGCATCGTGCCCGGCGGCTGGGCGTTCCAGTATGCCAATCCACACTACCCGGACGTGGACGACACCGCGGTCGTCGGGATGCTGCTGGCCCGCGACGGCGACCCCGCGCATGAGGCGGCGATCGGGCGGGCCCGGGACTGGATCATCGGCATGCAGTCGCAGTCGGGCGCCAGCAACGGCGGCTGGGGCGCGTTCGAGCCGGAAAACACGCATCTGCACCTCAACCATATCCCGTTTGCCGACCACGGCGCGCTGCTCGATCCGCCAACCGCCGACGTCACCGCGCGGTGCGTATCGTTCCTGTCGCAGATCGGCATGGCACCGGACGAACCGGTACTGGCGCGCGGCATCGCCTATCTGCTGCGCGAGCAGGAGGCCGACGGCAGCTGGTTTGGCCGGTGGGGCACCAACTACATCTACGGCACCTGGTCGGTGCTGTGCGCGCTGAATGCCGCCGGCCTGCCGCACGACGCCCCTTGCATCCGCCGTGCGGTCGCTTGGCTGGTTTCCGTCCAGCGTGAGGATGGCGGCTGGGGCGAGGACGAGGAGACCTATGGCGAGGCTCCCGCCGGCCATTACCACGAAAGCACGCCGAGCCAGACCGCCTGGGCGCTGCTCGGGCTGATGGCGGTCGGCGAGGCCGACCACGATGCTGTGGCACGCGGCATTTCCTACCTCGTGTCGACCCAGGGCGCCGACGGCGAGTGGGCCGAGCTGCCTTACACCGCGGTCGGTTTCCCGCGTGTTTTCTATTTGCGCTATCACGGCTACCGGTTGTTTTTTCCGTTGATGGCGTTGGCGCGTTTTCGGAACCTGCGGCGGGCGAACAGCCGCAAGGTCGAGTTTGGGTATTGATCCCCGCTCGGCGCGGGCCGGGGTGGTGGTCGGGTTGGAGGCCGAGGCGCGTATCGCACGACGGCTCGGCCTGCCGGTGGAAATCGGTGGCGGCGGTGCCTCCGGCGCGGAGACCGCAGCCGCCCGACTGGTCGCCGCCGGCGCGCGGGGGCTGATCAGCTTCGGCCTGTGCGGCGGCCTGATGCCCGGCTTGAAGGCCGGCGCGCTGCTGGTTCCCGGAGCTATCCTGCACGAGGACGGCAGCCGTCACCAAACCGACGCCGAACTGAATGCCTGGCTGGGTGGTGCCACGCCGCACGTCATGCTTGCCGCCACCCGGATCGTGTCACGCGCCGCCGAGAAATCCGAACGATGGCAGGCCACCGGTGCGACCGCGGTCGATCTCGAAAGCGGTGCCGTAGCCCGCGCGGCCG
>JAYTTA010000083.1:0-8883 GCA_043745345.1 Acetobacteraceae bacterium
CGGGCCCGATGTGCGCCATGCTGCTGGCTGACATGGGCGCCGACGTGCTCCGCATCGACCGCGCCGAGCCCGCCGACGTCGGCTCCCGCCGACCGGCAAGATTCGACATCCTGCGGCGCAACCGGCGCACCCTGAAACTCGACCTCAAGCGTCCCGACGCCATCGCCCTGGCTCTTGATTTCGTCGCCAAGGCCGACGGCCTAATCGAGGGCTTCCGTCCCGGCGTCATGGAACGGCTCGGCCTCGGACCCGAGATCTGCTTTGCGCGCAACCCGAAACTGGTGTTCGGCCGCATGACCGGCTGGGGGCAGGAAGGCCCGATGGCCCACGCCGCCGGCCACGACCTCAACTACATCGCGCTGACCGGCGTGCTCGACAGTATCGGCCGCGCCGGTGGCCCGCCCGCGCCGCCGCTCAACCTGGTCGGCGATTTCGGCGGCGGCGCGCTCTATCTCGCGATGGGCATGCTGGCGGCGATGATCGAGGCGCGAAACTCCGGCCAGGGCCAGGTGGTCGATGCGGCCATGGTCGACGGCGCCGCCTCGCTGATGACCGCCGCCTACGGCATGAAGGCCGGCGGCCTGATGGAGGGCGGGCGCGGCGGCAACATGCTCGACAGCGGCGCCTATTTCTACGACGTCTATGAGTGCTCGGACGGGAAATATGTCTCGCTCGCCTGCATCGAGCCGAAATTCCATGCCGAATTTCTCCAGCGCGTCGGCATCGACCCGCAATCCCTGCCGCCGCAGCACGACCGCGCCAACTGGGCCGTCGCCCGCGAGAAATTCACGGGAACCTTCCGCACCAAAACCCGCGACGAGTGGACTGCGCTGCTGGAGGGCACTGACGCTTGCTTCGCCCCGGTAATGACGATGGCCGAGGCGCCGCACCACCCCCACATGGCCGCCCGCGGCACCTTTATTGAGCTGGACGGCATCACCCAGCCAGGCCCCGCACCGCGCTTCTCGCGCACGCCGTCCGGCATGCCGACGGCACCCGACGCGCCCGGCCAGGACAACCCGGGCAGGAACATGACGGATTGGGGTTTTGCCGGCACCGAGGTCGAAACCGCTAGGGCGGCCGGCCTGATCGCCTAGCCGTCGAGCCTACGCCGCCAGCGTACAACTCTGTCGGGAAACCTTACACCGTCCTGACATCCAATTTTTCGTACTAAACTAACTATTTGATTAGAAACCATTTTCGTCTTTGGCACGAAAGTTGCTCTAATTTCGATACGAGTTCTTTAAAGGAAATCCTGCATGCCTTCCATCGTCTACCGGTCGCTGGCGACCGGCCTTCTCGCCACTGGCCTGTCATTGGGCCTCGGCTGCACGGCCCAGGCCGCGGCGTTGCCAAACGTCGCCAACCTCAACTTCCTGAACTTCACCGGCACCACGCCGAAGGATACCTTCACCAAGGTCAAGCCGACCGGCTGGACCGGCGGCAGCGGCCTGATCTTTGTCGACAAGCCCGGCACTGCCGACGACGGCAGCTACCTGTCGGTCTATGGCCCGTTCCCGAACCCGCCCGTCATCGGCAACTTCGTCGAGGCCGACGGCAACCCGGACTACGCCGGCAGCTTCAGCCAGTCCATCTCTGGCCTGACCAAGGGCGCGACCTACACTTTGAGCTTCTATCAGGCCGGCGGCCAGCAGACCACCTACGCCACCGGCATCCCGACCACCGAGCAGTGGATCGTCTCCCTCGGCACGGCCGGCCTAACCACCACGCCCGGTGGGCCAGTCGATCCCCTTTACGGCAAGACCGACAAATATTCCAGCACCGACCCGACCGCCTCGATCGTCGCTTCCAACCTGATGACCACCCCGTCCGCTGGCGTGACGCCGTGGCAGTTCGTCTCGGTCACCCTCATCGCTGACGCCACCACCGACATCCTCAGCTTCCTGGCCTGGGGCGACAAGGGCAGCACGGTCAACCTGCCGCCGATCGTGTTCCTGGCCGGGGTCAACGCCCTGCCGGTCCCTGAGCCCGCCACTCTGTCGGTGATCGGCGTCGGCCTGGTCGGCCTCGGCGCCGCCATCCGCCGCCGCCGCGCCGCCCGCCCGACCTCGGTCTGACCCTCTGACCACGCAACACGGCCGGGCGGACATCTGTCCCGCCCGGCCGCGAAGCCGCCTCCGCGCCGTATAAACCTAGTAGTGTAAAAACCGTGCTGCCATTCCTCGACCCCGATCATATCCACGCCTTCGCCATGAGCCTGCTTCGGCTCGGCGTCTGGCTGCTGCTGCTCACCATCGTCTTCCTTCCGCTGGAGCGCCTGTTCGCCGTCCGCCCGCGCAAGGTCATCGCCAAAAACCTGCCGGGCGATCTCGGCTTCTTCCTCATCAGCGGGCTGGTGCCGAGTCTGCTGCTAACCCCGCCTCTGGCACTGATCGGCCTCGCCGCCCACACCTTGGTTCCGGCAGCCGTGCCAATCGCCGTCGCCGCATTACCACTTTGGCTGCGCGCCGTGGCGGCCCTGGTGATCAGCGAGATCGGCTTCTACTGGGGCCACCGCCTGTCTCACGAAATCCCGTTCCTGTGGCGCTTCCACGCGATCCACCACGCGCCCGAGGAAATCTACTTCCTGGTCAGCGCCCACGCCCACCCGATCGACAACGTCTTCGTCCGGCTGTGCGGCCTGGTGCCGGTCTTCGTCCTCGGGCTCGCCACCCCGCTCACCCCGGAAGGCGGCGTCATCTCCGCGTTGCTGGTGTTGGCGGCAACGCTGTGGGGTTTCTTAATCCACGCCAACGTGCGCTGGCGCCTGGGACCGCTGGAATGGCTGATATCGACCCCGGCCTTCCACCACTGGCACCACACGAAGGGCGAGCCGCGCGACCGCAACTACGCCTCGATGCTGCCCTGCATGGATTGGATTTTTGGCACCTACCACCTCCCGCGGAAGGAATGGCCCCAAACCTATGGCACCGACACGAAAGTGCCGACTTCGCTTGCGGGACAACTATTATATCCCCTTCTTGCAACCCCTTCATTTAGCCTAGGAACTCAGCCGTCCAGCGCTCGAAATCCGCCTCCCGCGTAACCTGCCTCATCAGCGCCGCACTGGCGATTCCGGAAACATCCTTGGGCGAAACGCCGTCCCGCATCGCCTTCAGCGTGTCGTACAGCGCCTGTACCGAAGCCGAGAACGGCAGATGCGGCTGCAGCGCGATCCGGACCTTCCTCGATGCCAAATAATCCCGGTCGGAAAGCCCGCCCGCAGCCCCGCCCATCATGATCGGCAAATGAGTCGCCGCCGACACCGCATCCAGCTGCGCCCGATCGCGGATGCCGACCAGGAAAATGCCGTCCACCCCCGTGCCGGAATAGGCACGCACCCGCGCGATCGCGTCCTCGGTGCCGGAAATCGCCGCCGCACTCGTGCGCGCGAAGATCGCCAGCAAGGGATCCTGCCGCCCCGCCACCGCCGCGCGCATCTTGCCGACGCCCTCCTCGACCGACAGCATCACCGGCTTCGGCTCGCCATACGGCCGCGGCAGGTTGGTGTCCTCGATCGACAGCCCGGCGACGCCGGCGGTCTCCAGCTCCTGCACCGTGCGCATGACGTTCAGCGCGTTACCGTAGCCATGGTCCGCATCGACCATTAGCGGCAGGTTGCCGGCGCGGCTGATGCGGTAGGCCTGCCCCGCAAACTCTGTCAGCGTCATCACGATCAGATCGGGCGCGCCCAGCACCGTGAACGACGCGACGGAGCCGGCCAGCATGCCAATCTCGAATCCGACATCCTCGGCGATGCGCGCGGAAATAGGGTCGTGCACCGATCCCGGATGGACGCATGCCCCTCCGTTGAGCACCGCCCGGAACTTCTCACGACGATCGGACCAGTACATTGCTTTCCCCCGTAATCAGTTCAACGCGCCGATGACCGCGCCGCTCATGCAGGTCGCGATCGTGCCCGACAGGATCGAGCGCAGCCCCAACGCCACCACCTCCGCACGACGATGCGGCACCATGGCACCTAGCCCGCCGATCAGTATGCCGAGGCTGCCGAAGTTGGCAAAACCGCACAGCGCAAACGTCAAGATAAGCTTCGATCTCGGCGCCAACGCCTCCGCCGGCAGCCCCGCCAACCCGAGATACGCCACGAATTCGTTGAGCACGGTCTTGGTGGCCATAAGATGCCCGGCGGTTGCCACCTCGCTCCAGGGAATACCGATCAGCCACATTACCGGCATGAACGGCACACTGGCGATCCGCTGCAACGTGATCGGACCGTCATGGACGTCCGGCAGCAATCCCAGCGTCATGTTGAGCAGCGTCACCAGCGCGATCGTCACCAACAGCGTCGCCGCGATGCCGACAAGTATAGGAATACCCGCCGCCGTGCCCGCCACCACCGCATCGACCGTGCTCGACGGCGCATCCTCAATGACAATGCGGCAGGTTTCATCCGCAACCGCCGTGAACGGCACCATCAGCGCCGCGACGGCAAGTCCCGCCGGCGTGCTGATGATCGAGGCGGTAAGGATCGCGCCCAGCGCGTTCGGCAGCACCGGCGCCAGGAACGCGGCATAGATCACCATCACGGTCCCCGCGACGCCCGCCATGCCGCAGGTCATCAAGGCAAAAAGCTCGCCGCGCTGCATCCGCGCCAGATACGGCCGCACCAGCAGTGGCGCCTCGATCATACCGACGAACACGTGCACCGCGGCACCCAAAGCGAGTGCGCCGCCGATCCCCATGGCCCGGCGCAGCACGAAGGCGAACGCGCCGGTGATGCGCTGCGCCACGCCCCAGTGGAACAGAACAGCGGAAATCGCCGAAATCATCAGCACCAGCGGCAGCGCCTTGAATGCCAGGATGAAGCTCGCACCAGGATGGAGTTCCGCGAAAGGCAGAGCCCCGCCGGCGAGGTAGCCGAACACGAACCCGGTGCCGGTTTCGGTCGCACGGCTCAGCGCGTCGGCGCCATCGTTCAGCAACAGCATGAAGCGCGCCGCCGGCGGAAAGCCGGTCAGCAGCAACGCCAGCATCCACTGCAGCGCAACCCCGGCGACCACGGTCCGCCAGGGTATTTTCCGCCGCGCCTCGCTCAGCCCGTAGGCGAGCGCCAGCAGCGCCGCCGAACCCAGCACGCCATGCAGCATCAGCCCATTCGGCTGACGTTGAACGGGTAATAGGGCGGGAACTCCCCGATCGCCGTCATATCCACCTCGACCAACACCGGCCCACCACCGACCGCCAGCGCCTCGGCCACCGTCGAGCCGAATTTCTCCCCGTCCACCACCTTGAAGAACGGAATGCCGGCGATGCGCGCGAGATCGACAAGCTCCGGACCGAGCAGGTCGCCGTAGAACCGG
Source organism: Acetobacteraceae bacterium (assembly GCA_043745345.1). GTDB lineage: Bacteria > Pseudomonadota > Alphaproteobacteria > Acetobacterales > Acetobacteraceae > PALSA-911. Next base: position 5,325 of record JAYTTA010000083.1, read on the forward strand.
CGGCCGCCCTGCAGGCTGTCCTGGATGCGCTTGATCACGCCATAGCCGCGGTCGTTCATCACCAACACAACGATATCGAGATGCTCCTGCACCGCCGTCCAAAGCTCCCCCATGTTGAGGAAGAACCCGCCATCGCCGGTCATGCACACGGTCCGCCGCTTGCCCGCCGCGGCGGCCACCGCGGCGCCGATACCTAGGCAAAGCCCCTGCCCGATGCCCGCTCCGACCGGATAGATGTTCGACAACGGGCTGTGGATCGGGAACATCCGGTTGCCCCAGGTCGAGTTGTTCTGGGTGATATCGCGCACCCAGATCGCATCGCGCGGCATCACGCCGCGAAGCTGCGCCGAGAAACCGCCATATGGCCCCAGCGTATCCTTGAACTCCGCCTGCGCGGTCTGCTTCAACTTCGAAAATTCGGCGGCGTAACCCGCATCGATGCCGGGCTTGGCCGGCAGCCGGGAAAGCAGCCCCTCCAGCACCAGCCGGCTGTCGCCGTTGACGAACAGCCGGTTCGGATAGGTCCTGCCGTTGGCCATCGGATCGATATCGACCTGGATGATGTTCTCCGGCAGCTTCAGGGACAAGTCACTGGTCTCCTGCCCGCGCACCCGCGCGCCCAACACCAGCAGCAGATCAACGGTCTCGTAGAAGTCGGTGATGCACGTCATGCCGTTGCCGTGCATCCCGGCCATGTTCATCCGGTGATCCTCGGACACGATGCCGCGGCCGTTCCAGCTGCTGACCATGCCGAAGCCCATGTCGAGCAACCGTGTCACCGCACCCCCAGCCCCGCGCGCGCCGGCGCCAACCCAAAGCATTGGCCGCTTGGCAGCCTTCACCCGTTCCGCCAGCTCATCCAAAGCGGCCGCACTCGGCGCCAAAGGCCCCGGGATCGGAAGCGTAAAAAAATCAAGCATCGCCGGCCGGTCGATCCGGGTGCGCTGGATATCTATCGGCACCTCGACGCTGACCGGCCCATGCGGCGCCGTCAGCGCGTCGGTCGCCGCCCGCGTCAGCACGCCCAGCGCCTGGCTCGCCTGGCGGATGCGGTAGGCCGATTTCGACACCGACCCCAGCATCGCCAGCTGGTCGCGCGGGTCGTGCACCGTGCCCTGCGCCTTATCGGCGAACTTGGTCGCCGTCAGCCCGGTGATGTGCAGCACCGGCGAACCGGCGAACTGCGCCTCGATCAGTCCGCCGACGGCATTGGCCGCGCCCGGCCCGGTGGAGGAGAAGAACACCCCCAACCCCCCAGTCGCGCGCGCATACCCGTCCGCCATGTGCAAGCCGCCCAACTCGCCGCGCGTCATCACGTAGCGGATCGCGTTGCGCCGGCCGATGCCGTCAAGCATCGGGATGTTGTGCACCGAGGCGATGCCGAACACCGTCGACACGCCGCACGCCGACAGGAACTCGGCCACTAGGTCGCCCACCGTGTAGTCGGCCACCTTAACGTCGTCCGGCATTTTCCTGTCCCCTCGTTTCACGCAGCCATTCGATGAAAGGCTGGATCACCCGTTTCCTCACGTCAACGTGCGGCCCCCCTCGCCATCGCCTGTTGGCCCGGATACGCTCATGCCAACGGATCCAGAGTCCGGCACCGTGGAGGAGAAAGAATGCCGTACATGTCCGGGCGCGCCTGCCTGTTGGCACTGCTGAAGCAGGAGGGCATCACCCACATGTTTGGCAATCCCGGCACCACCGAGCTCGCCCTGATGGACCAGATGGCCGGCGAGCGCGACATCCACTACGTGCTGGGTCTCGCCGAGGTCGCGGTGATGGCGATGACCGATGGTTACGCCCAAGCCAAAGGACTCGCCTTCTGCAACCTGCACGTCGCACCCGGCCTCGGCAACGCCATGGGCATGCTCTACGACGCGATGAAGGCCGGCTCGCCGATCATCGTCACCGCCGGCCAGCATCCGACCGACTTCGCGATGAAGGAGCCGCTACTGTGGGCGGAACTGCCCGAGATCGCGCGGCCATTCGTCAAATGGTCGGCCGAGGTGAGAAACCTTTCTGATCTTCCGCAGATGATCCACCGTGCCGTCAAGACCGCGCTGGCACCACCGATGGGCCCCGTCTTTCTGTCCCTGCCCGGCGACGTACTGATCGCCGAGGGCGAGATCGACCTCGGCGAACCTTCCCGCGTCGGCAGCGGCATCCGCGGCGACGTGAAGGCAATCGCCGCCGCCTGCGCCCTGATGGCCGAGTCAAGAACACCGGTGCTCGTGCTGGGCGACGCCATCGCCCAATCCGGCTCGTTCACCGAAATCATCGCCTTCGCCGAGGCACTCGGCGCGCCGGTCTACGACGAGACCGTCGCCAGCCGATGCAATTTTCCATCGTCGCACCCGCTCTACCGCGGCGCCCTGACCAGGCTCGGCGCCTCGGTCCACGCCGCGATGCAGAACCATGATCTGTTGGTCTCAATCGGCGCCGACATCTTTACCCTGTCCGTGCCAAGCGAGATCGAGCCGTTGCCGGAAGGCATGAAAGTAATCCACCTTGACACCGACCCCTGGCAGATTGGCAAGAACTATCCCGCCACTGTCGGTATCCTCGGCGACCCGGCCTCAACCCTGCCCGAACTCACCGCCGGCCTGCTCGCCGCTCTGACCCCCCAACAGGCAACGTTACGAAACACCCGCCGCGACCATGTCGAGCGTGAGAACGCAACCTCGCTCGCCCAGCTCCGCGCGACAGCCGACAATGCCGCCGACAAGCATCCGATCCAGCCGCTCGGCCTGCTGCGCACCCTCGGCGACGCGCTGCCCGATAACGCCGTCATCATCGATGAAACCATCTCGTCCGGCGCCAACCTGCGCCGCCTGCTCCGCACCAACGACCCGCACGCCTTCTACGGCCTCAAGGGCGGCGGCATCGGCTGGGGCCTGTCAGCCGCCATCGGCATCAAGCTCGCCCTCCCCGGCCGTCCCGTGATCGCCCTGATCGGCGACGGCTCGGCGATGTACACCATCCAGGCGCTGTGGACCGCTGCCCACGAAAAACTCGACATCATCTATATCATCTTCAACAACTCGTCGTACCGCGTGCTCAAGCAACGCACCAACGCCATGAAGGGCATCGCCGCCCAAAGTGACACCTACGTCGCCATGGACCTCACCGAACCCCGCATCGATTATTTGCAGGTCGCCGGCGGCCTGGGCCTCAAAGCCTTCAAGGCCAACACATTGGAAGACCTCCGCGACCACCTGGCCGCCGCGCTCGAAACCGGCGGCGCCGTGCTGATCGACGTCGAAATCGACCGTAACTACAAGCCCGTTTGATGACTTACGCCGCAGGCAGGAAGCATGAGGCTCTGTCCCAAACCCCGCTAAGGGCCATGGCCCTTAGAACCTTTTCCCTTGAGGGATGCGCTCCCGGGCGAGGTTTGGGGCAAAGCGCCATGCTTGCGGCCTTAACAAGGAGCATCCACCGTGAACTTTGATTTCCCCGACGAAATGAAGGAACTACGCGAGCAGGCGCAGAAATTCCTGCGGGAGCGTTGTACCACGGCAGCGGCGCGCGGTATTCTTGAGGGTTCGGAGCCGTA
>JAYTTA010000084.1:0-2413 GCA_043745345.1 Acetobacteraceae bacterium
AGATCGGGATCGAATCCGACCTGGCGATCGACGTAGGCGTCGGCAACGGCCGGCTCGACCGGGTCCGTGCCGGTGGCCCGCATCCAGGCCAGCTCGCCATTGGCGGCGCGCATCTGCGACAGCACGCAAACGCCGTGACGCGCGCGCAACACGACCAGGACGCCGCCGGCGTCGCCGTCGCCGCGGCGTAGCACCATTCCTGGCTTGCCGCCGATGTCACCCAGACGAAGGGCCATCTTGACCCAGATTGCTGCCTTTATCCGCGGCGGGGACGCCTCCCCGCTCATGCCCCAGCCTGCCCCGCCACCCGTAAGGTGGCGTCGAAGGCGACGTCGCGCGGCCGGCCGCGCAGGCTTTCGCCGCCATCGACGAAGATCGTCTCGCCGGTCATCGATGGCATGCCGAGGATGAACTCGACGGTGCGGGCGATCTCGTCGGGGGTGCTGCTGCGGCCCATCGGCGCCGCCCGCCAGGCGCGGTCGAACGATTTTTCGGTCTGCTTGCCGCTGATCAGAGTCAGGCCGGGAGCCACGGCGTTGACCCGGATGCGTGGCGCCAGGGCCATCGCCAGCATTTCGGTCAGGCCGGCCATTGCGACCTTGGCGAGCGTGTAGGACAGAAAATCGGGGTTAAGGTTTTCGACCTTCTGATCGAGCAGGTTGATGATGCAGCCGCCCTCGGCCTTGCCGAATTGCGCCGCGAAATCGCGCGACAGCAGCAATGGCGCCGCGAGATTGGAGGCGATCAGGTGATGGAAGCTGTCCCAGGTGACCGAGGCAATGTCGTCATAGGCAAACGCCGAAGCGTTGTTGACGAGGCAGTCGATTGGGCCATACGCCTGAACGCACCGCCCGATCAGCGCATCGACATCCTCACGTCGCGACAGGTCGGCCTGGATCGAGCGTGCCCATTGGTGGGCCTCGCTGATCTCCGCGACCAGCGCCGCCGCGGCATCCGCGGACCGGTGGTAATGGATGATCACACGCCAGCCACCGGCGGCCAGGCGCCGGGCTATAGTCGCCCCCAGCCGCACTGCGGCGCCGGTCACCAGCACCGTCCCGGCCTTGGTCATGGCCGGCTCCGCGAGATCTCAACCCCGGCGGCGGCGGCCTCATTGAAGATATCGGGCTTCATCACCGAAACCCGGCAAGCCTGGACCGCGGGATTGGCGAAACAGATCGAAACCAGCTCGTCTGCAAGCGTCTCCAGCAGGTCGATATGCGGCCGCCCGGGCCAGGCTTTCAGTGCGGCGCGAACCGGGTCGTAGTTCAGCAGCGGGTAGGAGGAGGCTGATTGGCCTGGTTCGAGTCTTGAGAACATCTCGACGTTGACGACCAGCCTTGTCGGCCGCTCGGGATGGCGCTCCCACGGGTGCAGGCCGACATGCGCCTCGGTGACCACGTCGCGCAGCACCGCCCGGATCTGGTCCGCTACGGGAATGTTTGGATCGTTGAATGTCATCATCATTCCCATACATGGTGTCCGGTTTTGCCCTGGACACCGGCCCGTGTCACGTTCCGGCGGCGGCCAACACGGAGGTTTCATGCCAAGCACCGGAACGAATTTTTGGGGGACGCTGATCGCGTTGACCCTGCTCCTGCTGGCGCCCAGTGCGGGACAGGCCGCCGACGCGCCGGACAAGGTCAATTTCGGCCTCGACTGGAAGGCCGAGGCCGAATACGGCGGCTACTACCAGGCTCAGGCGACCGGTATCTATGCCAAACACGGCCTTGACGTGTCGATCCAGCAGGGCGGGCCGCAGGTCAACCACACGCAGCTGCTGCTGGCCGGCAAGCTCGACTTCAACATCGCGTCGAGCAGCTTCACGGCGTTGAATTTCGTCAAGGAGAAAATCCCGTTCCGCGCCGTGGCGGCGATCTTCCAGAAGGACCCCGCGGTGCTGATCGCCCATCCTGACGCCGGCAACGACAGCTTCGCCGCGATGAAGGGCAAGCCGATCATGATCGGCGCCGACACGCGGGTCGGCTGGTGGAATTTCGTGCGTTCCAAATACGGCTATTCCGACTCCCAGATCCGGCCGTACACCTTCAACCTGCAGCCGTTCATGGCAGACAGGAAAGCCATACAGCAGGGCTATATTGGGTCCGAGCCGTTCGCCATCGGGCAGGCCGGCGGGTTCAAGCCGGTGGTGCTGATGATCGCCGACTCCGGCTTCTCCGGCTATGCCAGTCTGATCGCGACCTCGGACAAGAATATTTCCGAACACGCCGACTTGGTGCAACGGTTCATCGATGCATCGGTGGAGGGCTGGTATTCCTACCTGTATGGCGATCCGGCGCCAGGCAATGCCGCCATCAAGAAGGACAATCCGGAGATGTCCGACGCGCTGCTGACCTATGGCCGCGACATCCTGCGATCGCGTGGGTTGATCGATTCGGGCGATGCGGCAAAG
>JAYTTA010000085.1:0-8866 GCA_043745345.1 Acetobacteraceae bacterium
CCAGGTTACGGCTTTCATATCGCTGATGACGTGGCGCTGGTCTGGCTTGATCCGCAGACTGCCGAGGACAACCGCGCGGCGGCGGCCGAATACTTGGCAAGCCAGGCCGACACGCTGAAGATCGAGGGGCTGGCCGGGCGCGACCTGCTGAAGCTGTTCTACCAGGATCCGGGTACCGACAGCCGCACGCCGGACTTCCTGGCGCTGTCACGGTCTGGCGTGATCTATACCGGGGGCAGCAAGCTCGCCGAACACGGCGGCTATAGCAACGACGACCGCAACGTGGCCCTGCTGGTGAGTGCGCCCGACATTCGGGGACGCACGCTGCAGAACGCGGTCGAAACGCGTCAGATCGCGCCGACGATCCTCCGCGCGCTGGGTCTCAATCCGCGCGACCTGCAGGCGGTGCAGATCGAGGGTACCGCCGTGCTGCCCGGTGCCCTGCGTTGAACGTTTCGGAAAAAGTATGGGGCACCGCCCCATACTTTCCGGCGACCCGATGCCTTCTGGCGAGTTTAATGCTGGCACCGCCGACAGTTCAGGCGCAGGGCGCAATTTCAAAGAGTATCAGCCGGGACGAGTTGGACCGGCGACCGGCGTCCTCGATCAACGTGCTTTCGATGCTGCTCACGACATGCGCCGTCCGGCGCGCATATTCAGATAATCCTTAGCTCGCAAGAACATTTTGGATGGTGTCGCTTGCCGACGATCAAGAAAGCCGGGCGATCTATTCGTTTACTTTCGACCGCATGCTCGACCAACGCACGCTATGGGGCCGGCTCAATTTCACCGACTCCCCATGCGTGGCTGACCGGTTCAGCTACAACCTTCGGTTCACGCAGCAGATGTCGCATGAGGCTGGCGGCATCGACGACGATTGATCTTTCGTGGCGACGACGTTCGGCTTGCGTTTACCGCAGGCCGAGCGTGCGGTCGGGATAGCCGGCCGCATCGAAGCACAATATATCGCCCAGGATCTGATAGTTGAGTCGGGTGACGTTGCCGTTGGCGTCCGGAGCCGATACGAGGTTTCTCCTTGTGTAGCCCGGCACAACCGGACTGTTAGTTAACGTCTCCGAAAGAACCCGTCCGATCAGCGTGCCCTTGGCGGGGATGTCCAGGTGAAGCAGGTGGGCGATGGACGTGTCGGCGCGGGCGAAGGTGCCGTGCATGCCCTGGCCCTGCTGCAATCCGGTATCGGCGACCTCGACACCGCATGCGATCGGCTTTTCACACCCGGTGTCGGAGGTCGTGAAGCTGATCGCAATGGAGGGTTGCGGTGTCACGGCGGAACCCGTCAGCCCAACCGCGCTCATCGGCAGGGTGCCCAATATACGGCCAAATGCATCATCCACGAACAGGCCGCCCGTGTAGTCCTGTGCGCTCAGTATGTTGATAGCGCGCTGCAGCATGTCAGTGTCGCCCTGGCGAACATAGAGCTGGTCGGAGCCGCCGTTGGCCGCGACGATCACCGCGGGGTCATTGGGGTCGATGCCGATCGCCGCATTGCCTTTGGCAGTCACTGCCGTCACCGGATCGACCTGCGCGTAATTACTGTCCGGATCATAAAGCGGCTGTTGCAGGCCAATCGCCAGATCGATGCCGACAAAGCCCTTGGGAAGAAGGCCGGCCGGCACTCCGGGATAGGAGAACCGCACGGCAGTGCGCGTTAAGCGAACAGGGGCAGCACCGCCCGGGTCGCGACATCGACGAAATATTGCTGCTGGATCGTGTTGGCGACCGCGGTTCCGGCGGTCGTGGCGTTTCCCGACAGGCCGTTGGCACCGCGGGCCGGCGTTGCCAACGGCAGTCCGGCCGCGACAAGGGCTGCCTGCACTTCGGTCGCAATCGGCAGGCCGGTCGCGCTGCCTGTGGCGTCGTCAATGTTGGTCGTGAGCTGGCCGGTAGACTCGATCACGTCGAAGATGTGCACCGGGCCGACCTTACCAATGATCGCCGTGAAATAGCCGCGTGCGCGGGCCGTTGCCACCCGGAAGCCCGAGTAGGTGGTGTTGGAGAAATCGCCGGTGTCTCCAAGGTAGGCCGCAATCAGTCGGCCACGAACGGGATGACGTTATGCAGCACCGGCTGTGCCGACGCTGTTGCCGCCAGCATAGTGCTGGCCAGCAATCCGCTGTTGAAAGTTCGCATCGTTTAACTCCCTCGAGGACAAGCAGTGTCTGTCGGGAGCAGGTTCGCCTACAGAGCTAGTCTCGATAAGGAAAAGAATAATGGAACGCCTGTGCAGTAGTCGCGGCCCTGCGCCATGCGGGCTATAACTTCACTCTGTTGTGATTTAGAAAAAGCGGAATGCATGCGGATTAATGAAGTTCATCGGCATCTAATACTCCAAAGCCAGGTTCTTGATGCAGAAAGGTGACAAGTAACGCGTTTCTTCTCCTTAGAATGATCCGTGATGATTCGAATATGTTTAGATAAGAGCACGAATATTTTTCTGACTTTTTTTATTGATACGCATCCGTTGGATTGTCCGCTCCGTTGTAGTGTCAGCGATCGATAGAGATCGCCGACCGTTCGCGAACCTGCCTCAATCGAGGGACTCGCGATCGGTTGCATATCAATGTGGAGAGGCTGCGGACATGAAAAAGTCGGATATCGACATCGAACACGGAACCGAGGCAGACATGGATAGGCGCCGCCTGATGCGGCGAATGGGTATCGGCGTTGCCGGTGCGGCGGCGTTGGGCGTGATGGGCACTGCCGGCGTGGTTGCGTCCTCGACCCGAGCCAATGCGGCCAATCAGGGCGCCGGACCGGCGGACGCGGACATCTTCAACTTCGCACTCAACCTCGAATACCTTGAGGCTGAGTTCTACAGCTACGCGGTTACCGGCGCCGGTTTGGCGGACACCGACCGGACCGGCACCGGCACACAGGGCACGGTCAATCCCGGTGCGGCGGTACCATTTCAGAGCAAGGCGATAGCTCAATACGCCAAGCGCATCGCCAGCGATGAGCAGACCCATGTCAAGTTCATCCGGTCGGTTCTTGGCGCTGACGCCATTGCCGAGCCGAGCATCGATGTCGGCATCGGTCCGGACTCTTCATTCAGCAAGCTCGCGGTCGCGGCCGGGCTGATCGAGGCGGGCGAAACCTTCAACCCGTACGCCGACGATATCAGCTTTCTGCTCGGCGCCTCGATCTTCGAGGATGTCGGCGTAACCGCCTATGCCGGCGCCGCACGCTTTATCGGCGACCTGGATTACCTGGATGCGGCCGCCGGCATCCTGGCGGTCGAGGCCTATCATGCGGGCACGATCCGCACCCTGCTCGCCAACCGTGGGGCTGGCGAGGCGTTCAACAAGATCTCGGCGTTGCGCGCAACCTTGTCGGGCGCCAACGACGAGCAGGGCATCATCATCCCGGGCAACCGGCACAACTTCATCCCGACCGATGCCAATGCCCTGGTGTTCCGCCGCACCACGACGCAGGTGCTCAACATCGTCTATGGCGGCGGCGCGGCGTCCGGCTTCCTATTCTTTCCGGATAAGTTGAATGGTAACATCAGCTAAGCAGCGCTTGCATTACATGGGGATCGAGCAATCGATCCCCTTGGCCAGCACTCGGCGTGATAAGCCACTCAACGATCCGTTCGATGCCCAAATGAAAAGAAGAGTCGATCCGCGGCTTTTCGTACGAGCGATTGATAGTTCAGGTTATGCACCGGAGTGTGGGAGTGATAGTCGCCGATCGCGAGCATGACATCGCCATGCGCCTCATCAAGGTATGTTCGAAAGACCAAGCCAGCGGCTGCGATGTTAAAGCAGGGCCGCTGTGTCAGCCGTTCGCGCACGGTGTTTTCGGCAAGTCCGGTATAGGCCGCCAGCACCGGCAGCCAGATCGTGTTGACCTGCATGACGCCCATGTCCTGCGAGCCGTTGGCGTTCGTGCGCACCGTTCCGGGCAAACCGCCCTCGACATGTTGGATGGACGGCAGGACGCGCGGCGGCAGATGATAGATGGAGGCGACCAGCGCCATGCAGGCGAGATAGGGAATGGCCATTCACAAGTCTTGTGCCTGGCCACAACGACCGGCGACAGAGCCTTACGGTTCACCCGATGGGGTCAAAAGCTCGCCCGGCACCTGCACCGTCCGACCACGGCTCTCGCGCCGGAGGATGCAGGCTTCACGCTGCTGGAAATCCTTGTCGTCATCATGATTCTTGGCTTGCTGATCGGTCTGGTGGCGCCGGCCGCATTACGTCAGCTCGGCGGCGCACGAGTGTCGATCGCCCACCAGTCGATCGACCGGCTCGGCGGCGTGCTCGACATCTACCGGCTCGACAACGCCAGCTATCCGACCACCGAGGAAGGGCTGCAGGCTCTGAGCACCCGGCCCGGGAGTGCGCCGAACTGGAATGGGCCGTACCTCAAGGCTGACCAGGCGCCGCTTGACGCCTGGAACCATCCCTACCTCTATCGAAACCCATCAAGCCGCCCCGGGCACGAATACGATCTGTGCTCGCGCGGGCCGAATGGACAGGCTGGCGAGGTCGGGCAGGACGGCTCGATCTGCAATCCTTGAGGCTGTAGTTCAGTCGATCGGCGCTGACCACGACAGTATTTCATATGGGCTGGTGTTCTCACGGTTGAGGCCGATGCGCACGACGGCGCGCCGCACGAATCGACTGTTGTTTGGGCCCAGCGCCGTCGCGGTGATCGCGACCGTGGTCTCATCGATGCGGCCGGGTGGTAACGCCGTCGTGCCCGTTGCCTCACGAAGTGCCGCCAGCACCACTGGATCGGCGTTGGCCGAATTGGGGTCGCCCTCGTGGTACAAGGTCAAATGCGGCGTCAGTCGGGCCAGCAGCTCCGGCGTCATGCCCAGCACCAGGCCAAGTTCGTCCAGCGTTTCGAACGGCGCGCCCGGAGGCCCGTAATCCAGGCCGGCGGCGCGGTACTGCGGCATCCTGGCGCCGCCCTCGCGCGGCTGTCCGCCGGGAAAGCGCCAGTCCACGATGGCGGTCGCCAAGTTCTGCGCGGTTCGCGTGTCCGCCCCGATCGCATGCAGCAACGCGCTCAGCAGTTCCGGCTGCGCCGTATTAGGATTGATGCGGCCGGCCTCGCTGTCGATGCGGATGAAGATGCGGCCGCGTTCATGCACCTGACCGTTCGCCGCCCAGTGTCCTGCCGAGGCGTCGATGATGTGAAACACGGCCTCGCGGATGGCGCCATCGGCGGCGGCTTCAGTCGCGGCGTTGGTGCGCAGATTGAGCGCCAATCGCGACTCGCTCCTACCGGAGGCTGTGAGCTGGGTAACCAGCAATGAGAGTAAGACCAGGGACCAGAGGACCAGGAGCAAGGCGAAGCCGGAAGGTTGGGGCGCTGCCTCAAACCCCGCCAAGGGGCGGGGCCCCTGGCCTTCCTTCCTCATCGCGGATCCAACCGCCGCCGAAGCCGCTGATTGGGATCGTTCGACCCTGAAGGTGGTAAATTCCGCAGGGTATCCGGTACCGCCGCCGCGTTGATCAGCTGTTCGCGTAGATCTTCGGTCAGCGCGCGGGCGTCACGCTGGTCGTGGACGACATGCGGCGTGATCAGCACCAGCAGTTCGGTGCGCGCGCGAAGGTTGTTCTGGCTGCCGGCGAAGAAGCCCAGGATCGGAATATCCTTCAGCCACGGAATGCCCTGGTTGCCGCGGGAGGCGTTGTCGCGGATCAGCCCGGCCAGACCAATCGTCTGGCCGTCCTGCACCACGACGCGCGAGGTGATGCTGCGCTGTAGGAAGGTCGGGCTGTCGATGCCCGAAGCGCGCGGCGTTGTCGTATCGACGTCGCTGACCTGCTGGTCGATGTCGATGGTAACCAGGCCGCCGCTGTTGACCCGTGGCGTGACCTCCAGGATCACGCCGGTCGGCTGGTAGGCGACTGAGTTGATCACCGGGGCGTTGGGCGACAACGCGCTTTGCGAGCTGGTGGTCAGGTACGGCACCAAATTGCCGACCTGCAGCCGCGCCGGATGGTTGTCGAGCACCATGATTTCGGGCGAGGACAGCACCTTGACCGTGGTCACCGCCTGCAGCGCCGAGATGGCGATCGGCGCGCCGCCGGCGGCAGTGCCGCTGATGATGAAGCCTGGGAAGGCGGCGCCGAGCACGGTGGCCGCGGGGTTGATGCCAAGCGCGCCCGGGGTGTTGTTGAGGATGCCGTTGATGCCGCCCGATTTGAAGAAGAACTGGGTTCCGTATTGCAGCGTGTCGTTCAGCGTCACCTCGGCAATGGTGGCGTCGATGCGTACCTGCAGCGGCAGGATGTCGATCTTGCGCAGCATCTTCTCGATCGCGTCCTTCTCGTTCGGCGTCGCGTAAAGTACTAGTGCATTGTTCTGCGGATTGGGAATGATGCGGATGCTGTTGGGGTCGGTGGCGCCACCACCCGAGGGATCGAGGCCGCCAAGCAGCGGGTTGGCGGAACCGCCTGGCTGGCCGCCGCCATTATCCGGTGGCGGCCCACCGGACGGGCCGCCCGGCTGGCCTGCGGACAGGCCCGGGGGCCCGCCTCCCAGGCCGCCGCCGGCCAGCCCACCGGACGAGCCACCGATGCCGCCGGCCGGGCCGCCGCCGCCGGAGTTGCCGCCGTAGGGGGAACCGTTGCCGCCGCGCCCAAGGCTGGCGTTGCGTGAGCTCCCGGATCCCTGGGCCGTCGGGGTCGGCTGGGCAGTGACGTTGCCGGGTGTGAACGCCTGCTGCAGCACGTAGGCGACGTCGTTGGATTGGCTGTTCTGGAGATAGTAAACGTGCCAGCTGCGCACCGTCTCGCGCCGCGCGCGCTCGACGATGGCGAACACGCGGCGCGCGTCGTCGATGTAGCGAGGCTGGCTGGAGATCACGAGCACCGCGTCCATACGCTCCATCGGCACCACCCGGACCACGCCGGCGAGCGCGCCCTGGGTGCGGAAGGCGGCCTGGAGGGAAGCGGCAAAGTCCTTGGCGTTGCCCGACGTGACCGGGAACAGTGCGTAGGACTGCCCGGCCAGGATGTTGATGTCGAACGCCTGCACCAAGTTGAGCAGGGCGCTGCGCGCCGCCGGATCGCCGCCGATCAGCAGCACGTTGCGGCCGGGGTCGGCGGTGACGCGCGCGCTGTTGCCGGCAAAGGGCTGCAGCACCTTGGCCAGATCCTCGGCCGAGGCGAAGCGCAGTTGCACCACCACGCTGCCGCCGACCGCGTCGCCCGATGCAAGGTTTCCTGCCCCGCCTGCCGATGCGGCTCCGGCTGCCGCCGGCACCACGCGATAGATCCCCGAGGCTTGCAGCAGCGTCGCATTATTCTGGGCGAGCAGGGCCTGCAGCACCGGCAGCAGCTGCGATGCCGAAACCGGGTTGGTGGTGCGCAGTGTGACGGTGCCGCGGACCGCGGGATCGATCGTGTAATTGACCTTGAGGATGGTGCCGAGAATCTGCGCCACCACCTCGCGGATGTCGGTGTCGGCGAAATCGAGCGAGATGTTGCCGGGGCCTCCTACCCTGTCCGAACGGAGCGTCACGTTCGGACCCTGGCCGTAGCTGATCTGGGCCGCGCGCGCGGCCTCGGTGGTGCCGGCGGCGCCGTTGATGCGCGCCGCCGCCTCGCTGTCGGTGCCGGTTTCGTTTAAAGGCGGCAACGGCTCGATCACGGGTGGAATCGGCGCCTCGCAGGCGGCGACCCCCAGCAGCAGAAGCAGCAGCAGGGCAGGGGTCTTCATCGGGCCGCCTCCGGCTCGGCGGGCTCGTCGGCTGCCGGGGTGTCAGTTGCCGGTTGTCCCGGGGTGCCGCCGGGAATGCCGATCGAGCGCGACGCTGCTGAGCGCAGCCGATCGAGCAGCGATGGTTTCGGGGCGTCCGGCGGCGAGCCGGCACCGGTCGGGGGCGCCCGACGGGCGGCGGCGGCAAAGCTTGGACGGAGCGAAACCAGTCCCTCTGGGCCGGCGACGGTGACCTTGCCGACCTCGATCGACTGAACCCTGTAGGCGCCGACTTGGCTGCCCTCGGCCGCAACGGACGGCCGGCCATCTGAGGCCGAGGCGAAAATCGCGTGGCGGACGGCGCCGGTGACCAGGATGCCGGTTAGCCTCGGCAGACCATCGGCGGCCACCACCGGCCCGGCAGCGCTGGGCGGAGGCCGCCGGCTCCGGCTGAACAGCGGTCGCGCCAGCGCTGTCGCGGCCCACTCGCGATGCCGATCGGCGGCAGGCGCGGCGATGCCCGGCGGGGGCGATACCCGCCGTGTCGGCGGGTCCACCGCCACATCGGTTGATGACGGAAAAAAGAGTTCGGCACCGAGCACGGCCGACAGGGTCAGGCAGGCGACTAGGCCGAAAAACCACCGGCTCATGGCGTGCTGCCGGCACGGAAACCGAACAGGGTGAACGACACCTCCAGCGGCGGCTCGGCCGGCTGCACCACCAGCCGTGGGCCACGCACCTGGAAATCGTCGATCAGCATGCGCGGGCTTGCCTGGCCGACCGCCTCAAGCAGCGCCACCAGGACCGGCCAGGTTGCGTTGACCGACAGATGCAGGCCGATGCGACGGTAGGCACCCGCGGCCGCGGGCGGCAGGGTTTCGGTGCTGGTTACGATCGCGCCGGCCTGGGCGGCCATGTCCTGCACGCGCTGTTGCAGGTCGGCGCCGGCGACCGCATCGCTGCTGCCGGGCAAGGTTGCGGGTGGCTTGGCTTCGGCGCCGCGGTTCGCGGCTACCGGCACGGACGCCGTCATCTCCGCCATGTGCCGCGCAAGCCGAACGCGCTGATCCAGGTTGGCGGCCCGGTCGGCATACCAGTCGATCACCGGCTGCACCGCGACGGTCCACAGCGCCATCACCAGCAGCAAAGTCAAACCAAGCGCCAGCAGCCGCCCCGGCAGGCC
>JAYTTA010000086.1:0-8859 GCA_043745345.1 Acetobacteraceae bacterium
TTAAAGGATGCATCAACGGGGGCGCTTCCCCGGCTGGGTCTGGGGCAGAGCCCCATGCTTCCTTGCCGACCGCTTCCGTTACGCGGCCATGTGCAATCAGGTTCACCGAAACGCAATGCAACTGTCACACGGGCGTCACGGCCGGTGTTCTATCCCGGGCTTCCAGCCCTCGAAGGAAGCCCGATCCATGATTTCCCGCCGCCATGCCTTGCTCGCATCCGCCGGCCTGTTGGCCACGCCATTGGCCTTTACGCGCCATTCCCGTGCGGCTGATGCCATCGAGATGCCGAAGCCGGGCAAGCGTGACTGGGCGGCACAGGTGCCGACCCTTCGCATCGGGCTGCTTGGCGGTGAGAACGACAGCGACCGGCTGGGCCGCTACAAGGGCTATCAGTCTTTGCTGGAAACGACGTTCGAGGTGCCGGTGCGGCTGTTCCCGGCGGCCGACTATGCCGGCGTCATCCAGGCTTTCGGTGCCAAGCAGATCGAGATCGCCTCGATGGGCTCGTCGGGCTATGCCGGCGCCTGGATCGATACCCAGGGCAACGTCGAGCCGCTGTTGGTCGCAGTCGAGAAGGATGGCTCGATCAGCTATCGCAGCGTGCTGGTGGTGCGGACCGATAGCGGGATTACCGATCTGAAGCAGCTGGAGGGCAAATCGCTTGCCTGGGCCGATCCGAACTCGACCTCGGGCTACCTGATTCCACGTTTCGAGCTGACCCAGGACGGCATCAACACCGAGCCCGGCAAGTATTTTTCCAAGACCGGGTTCGGCGGCGGGCATGAGCAGGCGGTGGTCGCGGTGCTGCAGAAGCAGTACGACGCGTGCTGCACTTGGGCATCGGGCATCGGCGACGTGGCAGAGGGTTATTCGCGCGGCAACCTGCATGAGATGATCGCCAAGGGCATGTTGAAGATGTCCGACCTCAAGATCATCTGGATGTCGCGACCGATCCTCAACGGTCCGCTGACCGCCCGGAAAGACACGCCGCAGGCGTTCCGCGACGACATCGCGGCATTCCACCTGGCGTTGCCGGCCACCAGCCCGGCGGTTTACGAGCAGATCGAGCGCGGCGGCGGCAAGGGCTACCAGCGCGTCAAGCACGAGGATTTCCAGCTATTCGTTGACCTTCGCCAGGAGGAAGCCAAGAACCGCCGGCAGCGCGGCTGAGCTTGCCCGCTACGGCGCTCGAAACCCGGTTCCAGGCCCGCCGGCGCTCCCGCCTGGTAGCCGGGGTTTCTGGCGGCGCCCTGCTACTGCTGTGTGTGGTTGTCGCTGGGCGGGTGTCTGAGGCCTATCCCTCCGCCTTATGGGCCGGCCTGCCGCGCATCGGTGACTACTTTTCCAAGCTGGCCCCGCAGCTTGGCTGGAGCACGTTGTTCGCCGGCACCCACACCGAGGGTTCGCTCGCCTATTGGATGTACCGCGCCGACAGTTGGCTGTGGCTGCTGTTCGAAACCAGCCAGATGGCGGCGCTGGCGACCCTTGCCGGAGGATTTTTGGCCTTCCTGCTGTGCTTCCCTGCGGCCGCCAACCTGGCGCCCAACCGAAAAATCCATTTCGTGTTCCGCCGCGGTCTGGAGCTGTTCCGCACCGTGCCCGACATCGTCTATGCGCTGATCCTGGTCTGGACCTTCGGCATCGGACCGCTCGCCGGTATCCTGGCGATCGGCCTGCACACCGTGGGCGCGCTCGGAAAGCTGTTCGCCGAGGTGGTTGAAAACGCCGACATGCGGCCTTGGGAGGGCGTGATCGCGTCCGGTGGCAACTGGCTGCAGGCGGTGCGCTTTTCGATTTTGCCGCAGGTGCTGCCGAATTTCCTGAGCTACGCGCTGATCCGGTTCGAGGTCAACATCCGTGGCGCCACCGTAATAGGCTTTGTCGGCGCCGGCGGCATCGGCCAGGAGCTCTATACTGTCATCAGTTTCAACTATTACCAGGAGATCGGCGCCATTCTTGTCCTCATTATCCTGGCGGTCAGCGTCATCGACATTGCGTCCGAGGCAGTGCGCACCCGGGCCATCGGCACCGTCCTAGGATGACGAATTTGACGCGCGTTCGCGCGATGAGCCTCACCGCTTCGGAAATCGCCGCCGCCCGCGGACTGGCGCCGAACGCCTTCGGGCCGAGCCTCGGACAAAGATGGCTGCGCGCCGGATGCTGGCTGCTGTTCGCCGCTTGGCTGCTGACCCTGCTGAGGTGGTTCGATATCACCCCCGATCGCCTGAGCCGCGGCCTGTCGGGCCTGCTCGTCATCGTGCGCCAGATGTTCCCGCCCAGCCCCGGCGCGCAGTGGGACGACATACTCCAGGGCCTTGGCGAGAGCGTCGCGATGGCCTTCCTCGGCACCATCGTCGCTGCCATCATCGCCGTGCCGTTGGGCTTCCTCGGCGCGCGTAACGTGGTCGTCAACGCGCTGGCCCATTTCACGATCCGCCGGGTCTATGACGGGTTTCGCGGCATGGACCAGCTGATCTGGGCGCTGGCCTTCGTGCGCGCGGTAGGGCTCGGACCGCTTGCGGGAGTATTGGCGATCACCGCGGCCGAAATCTGCGTGTTGGCAAAATTGTTCGCCGAGGCGATCGAGAACGCCGACCCCAATGCGCCGCAATCGGTCATGGCGGCGGGCGGATCACGGCTGCTGGCGATCCGGTTCGGCCTGCTGCCGCAGGTGTTGCCAGTGCTGCTCGCCCAGACCCTGTACGCGTTCGAGAGCAACACCCGTAGCGCAGCGATCCTGGGCGTGGTTGGCGCCGGCGGCATCGGGCTGCAGATCGCCGAGCGCATCAAGGTGCGCTACTGGGACCAGGTTTCGTTCATTATCCTGCTGATTCTGGCCACCGTGGCCGCGATCGACCTGCTGTCGTCGCGCGTTCGCCGGCGGCTGATCGGTTAAACGCCGGTTGACCTTGGGACCAAATTGTAATCAAAAACGGGACGATCGGAATACGTCCAACGCGGGGCGTCGAATCCGAGGTGTTCCAGAGCGCCGGTGCGACGTTCGCCGGTGACCGTCCCAAACGCCTGATCTTTGCCACGCGCCCTTCATTGCTTTGCCCCTTAAGGAAACAACCATGATCCGTTTTGCCGCCGCGGCGTTCGTCGCCACCCTGATGGCCACCACCGCCTTCGCCCAGACAACCCCGGGCATGCCGCCCACCACGGCGCCGGGTGCGCTGATGCCAAGCACCGGCAATGCCGCGGCTTCGGCTGCAACCATTACCAAAAATGCCGCGACGTCCGCTACCAAGCGCGCCGCCGCCCCGATGATGGTCGGCCAGTTCGACAACGAGGCCACCGCGAAGGCCCATTGCCCGACCGACACCGTGGTCTGGGGCAACTCGTCCTCCAAGGCCTATCACCTTACCGGCGCCAAGTACTACGGCAAGACCAAGCACGGCAGCTACATGTGCCAGAAGGACGCTATGACCAACGGCTTCCACGCCGCGGGCGTAACCTCCGTCAAGGCTGCCAAGCCAGCCGCCGGCGCGATACCGGCTACCAAGTCCAACTGAGCCTTACTCAACCCCAAAGGTCTACGTCATGGGAATTTTCGACAAGATAGCCGGCGCCGTATCGGGCGGCGGCGAGGGCGGCGGGTTATCGCAGCTGCTGATCGGCGCCCTCGCCAGTCATGAGGGCGGGATTGCCGGCATCGTCGGGAAGTTTCAGGCGGCCGGGCTTGGCGACACGCTGGCCTCCTGGGTCGGCAAAGGCGCCAACCTGGGAATAACGCCGGAGGGGTTGAAATCGGTGTTTAGCCCGGAGCTGATCGCCGCGCTGGCGACAAAGACCGGTCTACCTGTGCAGCAGCTGCTGGACGAAGTCAGCCAGCATCTGCCGCAACTGATCGACAACCTGACCCCGAACGGCGAGCTGCCCACCGCAGCCGGCGGTGGCTGGCTGTCGGCGGGGCTGGCGATGCTCAAGGGGCGTGCGAGCACTCCCACGTAAAGGCGCGGCGGTCCGGGACACACTCGCCCACGGGCGCCCCGGCCCACGATGCCTACGGTCGCAGGAACCCGACCAGCCGCTCCGCCTCCGCGACAATCGGATCAGCGATGGCGGCCGCACGCTCCGTGCCGCGATGCAGGATCGCATCCAAAGACGTTGTATCGGTCAGCAGCCGGGTGGTCTCGGCTCGGATCGGCTCCAGTTTTGCGACCACGAGGTCGGCCAGCGCCTGTTTGAAGATTCCGAAGCCCTGCCCACCGTAATGGCGCAGCACGCCGGCGTGGTCGGTGCCGGACAGTGCGGCGTAGATACCCACCAGGTTGCGTGCCTCAGGCCGGCGCATCAGACCCTCGGGCTCCGACGGCAGCGGTTCCGGATCGGTCTTGGCACGACGGATCTTCAGGCTGATGGTATCGGCATCGTCGTTGAGGTTGATTCTGCTCTGGTCCGAAGGGTCGGATTTGGACATCTTCCTGCTGCCATCGCGCAGGCTCATCACCCGCGCCGCCGGCCCCAGGATCAGCGGCTCCACCCGCGGGAAGAAATCCACCCCGTAATCGTGGTTGAACTTTTGTGCGATGTCGTTGGCCAGCTCCAGATGCTGCTTCTGATCGTCGCCGACCGGCACCCGCGTCGCGTGGTAGGCGTGGATGTCGGCCGCCATCAGGTTGGGATAGACGTACAGCCCGGCCGATACATTCTCCGTGTTCTCGCCGGCCTTATCCTTGAACTGGGTCATGCGGTTGAGCCAGCCCAAACGGGCCACACAGTTGAAGATCCACGCGAGCTGGGCGTGGGCGCGGACCCGCGACTGCAGGAACAGCGTGTGGCGCACCGGATCGATGCCACAGGCGATCAACGTCGCCGCCATCTCCCGCGTTGCCGTGGCCAGCAGCGCCGGCTCCTGGAACGCGGTGATCGCGTGAAGATCGACCACGCACCAGATGCACTCATGGTCGTCCTGCAACGCCACCCAGTTCTGGATGGCACCCAGATAGTTGCCAAGCGTCGGAATGCCGGAAGGCTGGATACCGGAGAAGATGCGCTGCATGGCGGGTTGTTCACCGTTACGCCCGCCTTGGTCAAGTGCGCTGCAGGCAAGAAAGCATGGGGCGTCACGCAGCGCGGCGGCGACGGAACACGGAGCGAACTTGGCGCAGGTCGAACGCGCCGAGGATTTGCCCGGCCGCGATGTAGGTCAGCCCGCCGGCGGTGATCAGTACGGCAAGCGCCACAAATCGCATTCCGTGGTATCCGGTAGCGGCGGCGAACAACGGGCGTTGGGTGATGGCCAGGGTTGCGGCCATGACGAGGGCGGCCAGAACCATCCGCCCGGCTCGGCGCCGCAACCCGGCATCCAGGCGCAGGTGACCTTGGCGTTTGAGCGCGATGCCGAGCCAGACGGTGTTGACGATGGCGGCGATGCTGGTGGCGAGTGCGGGTCCGATATGGCGAAGCGGGACCATGAAGGCGAGGTTGAGGGCTAGGTTGAGCGCCACGCAGGCGATGCCGATCTTTACCGGCGCCGCCGTGTTGCCACGCGCGAAGAAGGCCGGCGCCAGTACGCGAACGGTGACGAAGGCGGGCAGGCCAAGCGCGTAGGCAGTCAGGGCCTGCGCCGACAGGATGGCGGCCTGGTCATCGAACGCGCCGCGGCCGAACAGCACGGAGACGATCGGATAGGCCGACACGGCGAGGGCGAAGGCCGCGGGAAGGGTCAGGAACAGGGCATATTCGAGCGCCCGGTTGAGCGTTGTTTCAGCGAGCTTGTCCTCGCCGGCGCGGATCTGGCGTGACAACACCGGCAACAGCGCGGTGCCGATCGCGGTGCCGATCACGCCTAGCGGCAGTTGCTGGACGCGGTCGGCATAGTAAAGCAACGCAACCGTGCCGGCCGGCAGCAGGCTGGCGACGATCACGTCCACCGCGAGGTTGACCTGAGTGACGCCGGCGCCGATCAGGCCTGGCGCCATCCGGCGGAACAGCTTTCTTATCTGTGGCGTCAGTCTGGGCCTCGGGATGCGGATGCGCATGCCGGCGCGGTGCACCGCCCAAACCAGCAGACCGAGCTGCGCCACGCCAGATGCGGTCACGCCCCAGGCCAGCGCATAGCCGGCGTTCGGCAAATAGGGCGTGAGCACCACCATGGCGACAATGGAAAAAACATTGAACAGCACCGGTGCCGCCGCGGCCGCCGCGAACTGGTCAAGTCCATTCAGCACGCCGGAAAACAATGCGGTCAGGCAGATCAGAAACAGATAGGGGAAGGTGATGCGGGTCAGGCTGACCGCCATCTCGAACTTTTCCGGGATGGCGGCAAATCCCGGCGCCAGCACCGACATGAGCTGCGGCATGAAGATTTCGCCGGCGATGGTCAGGCCGAGCAGCCAGAACACCATCACCGAAGTGGTCTCCTCGGCGAACCGGTTGGCCGCCTGCCGTCCCTCGACATGCAGCATGCCGGCGAACGAGGGCACGAAGGCGGCGTTAAAGGCGCCCTCGCCGAACAGCCGGCGGAACAGATTTGGTAATTTCAACGCGACGAAGAAGGCGTCGGCGATCGGCCCGGCGCCCAGGAAGGCGGCAATCATCATGTCGCGCGCGAAGCCCAGCACGCGGCTGGCCATGGTCCAGACGCCAACGGTCAGAATACCTTTCAGCATGGTGGGGTGGTACTCTTGTAAAGGCGAGGAAAGCAAGGTTGGGCTCTCCCTCCGTGGGCATTCCAACTGTCCGAAGACGGCCAGCTGGAACCTCGGCCCGCTACGCCCAGACCCGTCAAGGAGCGGTCGTCCCTTGCAACCTTGTTCGTTAGGAAGCTTCCTCGCGCCTTGGGCGCGACAATAGAGCTGTGATGGCTTCCCCCAAGATCATCCTACCCTCCACGACTGCCGCTACCGCGGCGCAGATCGGTATTTCCAAAGCACCCGCCCGCGACACCAAAGCGGGCGCGGTGGCAACACCCTCGGTCACACCGGAGCGGGCGGCGAGGATTTCCGACAGTCCCTCGCCACGCCCCAGCGCCAGGCCAAGGGAAAAGTTACGGCTGGAGGTGCCGGTGCAGGTCAGCAGCAGGTCGCCGAGGCCGGACAGACCCATCGCGGTCTCAGCCCGGCCGCCCAGCGCCACGATCAACCGGGAGATTTCGGAAACGCCGCGGGTGATCAGCGCAGCGCGGGCGTTCTCGCCCAGGCCGGCGCCGATCACCGCGCCGGCGGCGATGGCAACGACGTTCTTCGCGGCCCCGCCGACCTGCGCGCCGATCGGATCGTCGTTGCCGTAAAGCCGAAACTGCGGCGTTCCCAGCAGGGCGGCAAGATGGGTGCGCAGCCTCTCGTCGGCCGAGGCGATCACCGCCGCCGCGGGCAGGCCGGCGGCGACCTCGCCGGCGAAATTCGGGCCGGTCAGGACGGCAGCCGGGCGGTCGGGGGAAACGTCGGCAAGGATCTCCAGCGGCAGCCGAAGCGTGCCAGCCTCCACGCCCTTGGAGCAGACAATGACCGGCGCCGGACCCGGCATCTGGCCCGCAACGTGGCGAAGATGCTGCACGGGGACGACGAGGAGCACGGCCTCGGACGCCTGCGGCATCACGCTGGTCACATGGACGGAGGCCGGCAACAAGATGCCCGGCAGGCGCGCGCTTTGACGGGTACGCGAAAATATTTCTGCAACCGCCAGGTCACGTGCCCATAGGGTGACGCTGCGGCCCGCCCGCGCGGCCTGGATCGCCAGCGCGATGCCCCAGGCGCCGGCGCCGATGACCGCGATCTCACTCATCGGCTACTCGAAGAATCTGAAAGCCCTGGCCTGGCTCGCCGTTGCCGAGGCGGTCGACCAATGCGCCGAGCAGGGCCGGCGCTGCCGCCTCAAAGCCGAAGGGCGGGTTGACGATCAACAGGCCGCAGCCGTTGAGGCGAGCGGCGTCCACCGGTTCGCGAAGATGCAGTTCGACGGCGAGGATGTCGGCGATGCCGGCCGCCTTCATCGCCGCGTGGAATTCGCGGACGGGCGCGCGATGCTTTATCGGATACCAGGCGACGAACACACCGGTCCGGAACCGCGATACGCCGTTGCGGAGGCCGTCGGTCAGCCGGAAAAACTCGTCGGGCGCCTCGTAAGGTGGATCGATCAGCACCAGGCCGCGTTTCTGGGTGGGCGGCAACAGCGCGCGCAATGCCTCCCAGCCATCGCGCAGATGCAGCGAAACCTGCCTGTCACGGCCGAATTCCTGTTTCAGTGGAAGAAAGTCGTCGGGGTGCAGCTCGCAGCACACCAGCCGGTCGTCGGGCCGCAGCATGGCGCGTAGCAGGGCGGGCGAGCCGGGATAGAGGCCCTGCTTGTGAACCAGTCGAAGATAGTTGGCGAGCGGCTCGGGCGGATCGTTGATCAGCCGGCCGATGCCGGTGCGCCATTCGCCGGTGCGCAGGGCTGGGCCGGCGCCGAGGTCGTAGCGGCCACGTCCGGCATGGGTGTCGAGCACGAACAGCGGCGCCGGCTTGCGCGTCAGCAGCTGCATCAACGAAACACACACGACGTGCTTCATGACATCGGAGAAATTACCGGCGTGGAAGGCGTGGCGGTAGTTCATGGGGTGGCCAGCCGGCTGCCAACCATGCCGGGGCTGTCCAGCGGCCAGCGCGGGCGGGGGGCAAAGTCGAGCCCGTCGGCCCAGCCGAGCCGCAGCCGTTCCAGGGCGGCCCACGCCACCATGACGGCGTTGTCTGTGCACAGCCGGATCGGCGGCGCCACCATCCGGTAGCCGTGCCGTGCGGCCTCGACTTTCAGTGCCGAGCGGATGGTCGCGTTGGCGGCAACACCGCCGGCGACCACCAGCAGGTCGGAGGTGCCGCCCATCAACGCCATCGCCCGGCCGGTGCGCTCAGCCAGCACCTCGGCGACAGCGC
>JAYTTA010000087.1:0-2398 GCA_043745345.1 Acetobacteraceae bacterium
TGGCGTGCAACGGCCATCTTGCGGGAAGCCGTACGTCATCTGTCAGATCGGGATAGGCGCGAGCACCGTTCCGGCGGTTTTTTTCCAGCACTTTCATGGCCGACGCCTCAACGTCCGGCATTCCGGAAAGCATCGTGTTGGCCTGCAATGCATGGGACGACAGCTCGTCCAGCGGCAGCCGGCGATGGAAATACGGATCGGCGGCGAGGCGCTGCACCTCGGCCAGCGAGGACGCCTCCGTCGGACTCCAGGACAGCACGAGTTGGGTTTCGTACTGCCCGGAGGCGACGCGCAGCGTGCCCATGACGAAGGCGTGCTCACCGGCCGAGGGTGTGGACAGGATATCGCGATCGACGCCGCCGACCGAACCCGACGCCGCCATCACCGAAATGGCGCGGCCATCATACTGATCGTTGGAGGCGACGACGATGCCGTCAATGTCCTCGATGGTCAGGCCGGCATCGCGCAGCGCCTGCTGGGTAACGTCATAGAGCAGCTCTTCAAGTGACTGCCGCTCGCTGCTAACGCGGGGCAGGATGGCGACGCCGATGACCCCGACTCGGTTGGCTAGGCTCATGGGCTGGTTGCTCCTTCTTGTTTGGCTGTTTCGAGGCGGCCGCGTACCAGCTTTGGCCGGGAGTTTGGGACCTGGCCGTCGATGCGGGCGGGAAACAGTGCCTGCAACGCGCCGCCGGGCGACCTGCGGACCAGGCCACGTTCGGTCGTGCGCGGGGACGACAGCGCCTCGCCGAGGTCGAGCACCGGAGTGACGCAGCAATTGTCGTCGGCGAATCTTTCGACGCATTCGACAAGGGTAAGTTCGCCGATAGACGTAGCCACGTCAGCGATTAACTTTGCCTGTGGCAATGTTTCAGCCTGGCGAGCGATCCATTCCGGCTTGCCGGCGGCATGGGAAAAAGCAGCCCAGAATTTTGGTTCGACGGCGCCGACCGCGACGTGACGTCGGTCCCGGGTCGCGTAGACCTGGTAGTAGGCCGCGCCGCCGTTCAGGTAGGTCGCGCGCGGCTGCGGGATCGCTCCGTTGGAGCCGTATTCGGCGACTGGGAACAGCTGCAATGGCATCGCCACATCGGCCAGGCCGATATCGATCTCGCAGCCCAGCCCATCGGCCTCGCGCGCCCGCAACGCGCCCAGGATGGCGATCACCGCGAACAGTGCGCTGGTGACATCGGCAATCGGCGGATCGTAGAAAAACGGTTTGTCCTGCGCGTTGCGGTGCAGGACACCCGCCTGTGCCAGGTAGTTGGCGTCGTGCCCGGCCGCCTGCGACATCGGGCCAGCAGCACCGAAACCGCTTAGCGAGCAGAACACCAGACCGGAATTGATCTTTTTCAACGCGGCGTAGCCAAGCCCGAGCCTTTGCATCACGCCCGGGCGAAAGCCCTCCAGCAGAACATCGTGCCCGGCGACGTGCCGGAAAAACTCCTCCCGGGCGTCGGGCTGCTTCAAATCCATCCGCTGAACGGTTTTTCCGGCGTTGATGGCATCGTAGAACAGCGGCTCACCAGCCTCGTCGCGTGGTCCCAGCTGCCGCATCGCGTCGCCGGCCGGCGGCTCGATCTTCAGCACCTCGGCGCCCATGTCGGCGAGCAGCAGACTGGCGAGCGGGCCGGGCAAAAACGCCGACAGATCCAGCACCTTCACGCCGCGCGCGAACCTATGCAGGCGGGAAGGGATCACAGCACCGCCACCGGCGCCACCGGGCTCGCGGTGCCGCCCACGATCGGCAGCGGCGTGGCGATGAACAGGAACACCGTGGCGCCGGCTTCGGCGAGCGGATGAAGCACCATGTTCTCCAACAAAGGGATGCCGTAGTCGCGGATCAGGCGCTGGTGCACGGGGAACAGCGTGCCCTCGGGAAACGGCAGCGCCTCGATCGCGTAGTTGTCGGCGCCAATCAGGGCGACGCCGCTTTCGGCCAGCCACAAGCCGGCTTCGACATCGATGCCCGGCTCGCGGTTGAAGTCGACTTTCCCCCGGAAATCCTGGCTTTCCATCCAGCCAGTGCGGACCAACACCGCATCGCCCTCCTGCAACGTCACGCCGGATTTTGCGGCGGCAGCCTGCAACTCGGCGCGGCTGATTTTCCCGTCGGACGAGTAGCTGCCGCGTTGGCCGAACACGTCCAGAAGAACACCACGGGTAACGATCGGGGGAATTTTATCGACGCCGCAGCGCAGCGCGCGGGTGGTGCTGCGCACGGTGTTGCCGGAAAACCCGTTGTACAGCCTGTCGTCGCACCAGGCGTGGCATAGCGCGTCGATATGGGTGCCCATGTGCAGGGGCAGTATCAGTGTGTCCTCGGCGAACTGGAACCCGCCGGGCCGCTTGGCGCCGGCCGCATAGTCGCCGCCGTCGCGCCCCATGAAGTGTTGCA
>JAYTTA010000088.1:0-2395 GCA_043745345.1 Acetobacteraceae bacterium
TCTCGACCAAGCTGCTGCCCTGGCTGCCGACCCAAAGCACGGGTGAGGATTACTCGGCGTTCGTGACCTCGGGCGCCGGACCGGCGCTGGTGCTGTTCACCCTGATGGCGCTCGGCGCGGTGTGGTGGAACACGCGCGCCGGCCGTACCGTGCTGGAGCTTTGGATCGCGGCATCTCTGGTTCTGCTGGTGCTTGACTCGATCCTGACCCAGGCCGGCCCGACGCGCGGCAGCATCGGATGGTTTTCCGGTCGCGTCGGCGCCCAGGTCTCGGCCATGGCGGTGTTGTGGGCCTACCTGCACGAGGTCAACGCGACCTACGCCCGATCCGAAAAAGCCGCGGTACAGGAGCTTGCCCGCATCGAGGCCAACCTGCGCCAGTCGCAGAAGATGGAGGCGATCGGCAACCTGACCAGCGGCGTCGCGCACGATTTCAACAACCTGCTCTCGGTGATGACCAGCGCGTTCACCCTTATCCGCAAACGCCCGGGCGATGGCGAGCACGTCACGCGGATGGCCGATGCCGGGCTGCAGGCGGTGGCGAGAGGCTCGTCACTGACATCCCAGCTGCTGTCGTTCTCCCGCCAGAAGGTCCTTCAGCCCGAAATCGCCGACCTCAACGGGGCGCTGGCGGCCTTCGAGGGGATCGCCTCGCGCGCCGTGCCGGATGGCATACGGCTGGAGTGGCAGTTCGACCCGACGCTGCATCCGGTGATCCTGGATGTGCCCGACTTCGAGACCGCAGTGCTCAACCTGATCGTAAATGCCCGTGATGCGATCACCGGCAACGGCACCGGCGGAGGCATCGTCATATCGACCCGGAACAAGGTCCTGAATCCCGGTAGCAGGCCGGCCGGCGCGCGCCACGACGATCCGCTGCTTCCGGCGGGCGGCTACGTCGTCGTGGCGGTAAGCGACCAGGGTCCCGGAATGCCGGAGGGCGTGGCGCTGCGGGCGTTCGATCCCTTCTTCACCACCAAGGAGGACGGCAAGGGAACCGGCCTCGGATTGAGCCAGGTGCATGACTTTGCCCGCGCCGCGAGCGGCCTCGCCATCCTCCACACGAACGACAAGGGCACCACGATCGAGCTCTGGCTGCCCCACGCCGTTTCCGCTCTCACCGAAAACCCGGCTTGCGTCCCCGTTACCGCATCCGCGCCATGCGCCGAGGCGAAGATCCTGCCCTGGCTGCCAGCCCCGATCCCGCCGGCCCGGATGGCATAGACGGCCCGCCTACGGCACCGGATCCCAGCTGGTGCCGTTGAAGCGCTGCAGCTTCATGTAGGTGATCACCCGGTAGTCGGTCGGGCTAGTGTTGATCAGGCTGCCGGGCAGCAGCAGCGGCAGCCGAAAATCATGCAGACTCGTCGCCTGGCGCATGATGTTCTCGCGTGAAAGATCGTCGCCTGCCTGGCGCAGCACCTGCTCCATCGTCTGCGCCACCGCATATCCCGCGACGTTGATCGAGTCCGTCACGTCGGCGCCCGGCAGATTCTGGCGCATCCACGCCTGCCACGCCTTCATGTCCGGATCGTTCGCCCAGCGTGGATCCGTCGCGTCCTTGATGAACCCCGCCGTGATCACGCCGACCGACTTGTCGAGGCCCGCCGGCTTGAAAGTTGCCGCGACCGAGGCCGAGCCAAGGTGAAGATATTCTGTCGGCTTCCAGTCGATCTCGAAAGTCTTGCGGATCGCCTGCGCCGCCTGCTTGGGGTAGGCGAACAGGAACAAGGTATTGGCGCCCGCCTGGCGCAGCGACAATATCTGGCTGTCAATCGTCGGATCGGTCGCCTCGAAGCTGGCGGTGGCGACGATCATCTCTCCGGCGCGGGCGCCCAGACCTTCCTTCAACCCGTCCAGCAGCCCCTTGCCGAAATCGTCGTTCTGGAATAGCACGCCAACTTTGGCATCCGGGTTGCTCGCCAGCAGATGCGCGGCATAGAACCCCGCTTCCGTTGTCAGCGTCGGCTGCCAGCCGATGGTCCATGGATAATGCTCCGGATCGGCAAAGTTGGGCGACCCCGCCGCAGCGAACAATTGCGGCACGTGCTTGGCATTGAGATACTTGCGGACCGCCATGTTGATCGGCGTGCCGAGAATGTTGAACATCGCCGCCACCTCATCCTGCTCGACCAATTTTCGAACATTCTCCACCGCCTTGGGCGGGCTGAACCCGTCATCGACGCTGAGCAGCGTGATCTTCCGGCCGTTGATGCCGCCCTTGGCGTTGAGCCACTCGAAATACGCCGTCTCGATCCGGCCAAGCTGCCCATAGGCCGACGCCGGGCCACTGTAGGGCATCGTCTGGCCGAGTTTTATCTCCTTGTCGGTGACGCCGGGTGTGGCCTTTTGTGCGAACGCCGGCGCCGTGACCAGAAGCGCCACGATAAGCCAGG
>JAYTTA010000089.1:0-8797 GCA_043745345.1 Acetobacteraceae bacterium
GAACTAGCCGATCAACGACCGGACCAGGGTGGCGGCCTGCACCGTCGACCAATCGGCGGCGCCTTCGACACGCCCCGCTTCACGGCCCTGCCGATCGATGATGAAGGTGGTGGGAATGCCGCGGGCGCCAAAAGCCTGGCCAGCGCCGCCACCCGGATCAAGCAACATCGGCAGGCCGGTGATGCCGCGGTCCTGATAAAAGGTAGCGATGCGGGCGATGCCGCCGCGGTCCGATGACAGCGGTAGCACCGCAATGTCATAGGGCGACAAGGCACGTGCAAGGGTCTCCAGCGCGGCCATCTCGGCAACGCACGGCAAGCACCAAGTTGCCCACAGGTTAACCACCATGCCGCGGCCACGGAATTCCTCCAGTGAGTGCGGCCGGTTGGAGGCGTCGGTGAACAGGATGGGTGGCGCCACCTCGCGGGGTTGGCGGCGGTTCACCGCCTGGGCCAGGTCAGGCAGCCGCTCGGCGGCGGCAAGTTTGCGCGCGATTGCCGCCGCCGTTAGGGTCCCGGCGATCGCCACCAAGCCTCGGCTCAGCACATCTCGGCGCAAAATCATGAAGGACCTTTCTTGACGGACACGCCGGATATCGAACGCCCCGCCGCCGCGCGTCGGAATGAGCCGGCCAACCTGCAATGGGGCGGCCGGTTCACGGCTGGCCCGTCGGCGATCATGCAGCAGATAAATGCCTCGATCGGCTTCGACCGCAAGCTGTGGAGGCAAGACATCAGGGGCTCGCTCGCCCATGCCGGGATGCTGGCGGCGATCGGGCTGATCTCCGCCGAGGACGTAACGGCGATAAACGGCGGATTGGAGGCGATCGGCGCCGAGATCGAGGCCGGCGTTTTCGTGTTCGATGAGGCGCTGGAAGACATACACATGAACATCGAGGCACGGCTGACCGAGCGCATCGGTGAGGCCGGCAAGCGGCTGCACACGGGCCGCAGCCGCAACGACCAGGTGGCGACTGATTTCCGGCTGTGGGTGCGCGACGCGATCGACGGGCTGACCGTGCAGATCGAGGGTTTGATGCGCGCCATGGCCGGCCAGGCGGCGTTGCACGCGGCCGATCCAATGCCGGGTTTCACCCATCTGCAGACCGCTCAGCCGGTGACGTTCGGCCACCATCTGCTCGCCTATGTCGAAATGCTGTCGCGCGATCGCGGGCGGCTGGCCGACGCGCGCCGGCGCCTGAACGAATCTCCGCTTGGTTCGGCGGCCCTAGCCGGGACCTCGTTCCCGATCGACCGCGACCGCACGGCGCGCGCGATGGGCTTCGACCGGCCGACGGCGAATTCGCTCGATGCGGTTTCGGACCGCGACTTCGCGCTGGAATTCCTGTCCGCCGCGGCGATCTCGGCGATGCACCTGTCCCGGTTCGCCGAGGAGATCGTGATCTGGTGCAGCGCGCCATACCGTTTCATTCGTCTGACCGACGCCTTCACCACCGGCAGCTCGATCATGCCGCAGAAGCGCAACCCAGACGCGGCCGAACTAGTGCGCGCGAAAACCGGCCGGATCAACGGCTCGCTGGTGGCACTACTGACAGTCATGAAAGGTTTGCCGCTGGCCTATGCCAAGGACATGCAGGAAGACAAGGAGCCGGTGTTCGACGCCGCTGGAGCCTGGGCGCTGTCGCTGGCGGCGATCGAGGGCATGGTGCGCGACATGACCGCCAACACCGCGCGGATGCGGGAGTTCGCGGGCGCCGGTCATGCGACCGCGACCGACCTCGCCGACTGGCTGGTGCGGGTACTGAAGCTGCCGTTCCGGACCGCCCATCACGCCACCGGCCAGCTGGTTGCGCTGGCCGAGGCCAAGGGCGTCGAACTCGCCGACCTCAATTTGGCCGAAATGAAGTCGGTGGAACCCGGCATCACGTCGGAAATCTACTCTGTACTTACGGTAGAGGCCTCGGTAGCCTCGCGCACCAGCTTTGGCGGCACCGCACCGGACAACGTAGCCGCCGCCGCGACGCGTTGGTTGGAGGCGCTGTCGTGAAGTTTCTTGTCATTGTTGTCCTGATGGCGCTTACCGTCGCCGCCTGCGGCAAGAAGGGTCCGCCGTCGCCCGCTGGCCCTCCCGACAAGATCATCTATCCGCGATCCTATCCCAACAAATGACGGAAGTTTCGATG
The DNA here is from genome assembly GCA_043745345.1 of Acetobacteraceae bacterium. Taxonomy (GTDB): domain Bacteria; phylum Pseudomonadota; class Alphaproteobacteria; order Acetobacterales; family Acetobacteraceae; genus PALSA-911. Next base: position 2,144 of record JAYTTA010000089.1, read on the forward strand.
CGCACGACCTTCTTTGCAGCCCTGGCTATCGGGGCCGGACTGCTGACGACATCCGCCTTCGCGGAAGCTCCGGCCAGCAGCCGCGCCCGCATCTCCGGCGTGGTCGAGAGCCTCGCCGGAGACACGTTGGTGATGAAATCGGCTGACAACCGGGATCTCACCATCGCCCTGCCCGCCAACACCAGGATCACGGCTCTTGCCAACCGCCAGCTTTCCGACATCAGGCCCGGCGATTTCGTGGGCTCCGCCGCCACACGCGGGCGCGATGGCAAGTTGCACGCGCAGGAGGTGCACATCTTCCCTGAAGCCATGCGCGGCACCGGTGAGGGCCATCGCGCCATGGACCGGCCGGACCAGAGCATGACCAACGCCACCGTCTCCGTCGTCTCGACCATCGCCGAGGCACCGCGCGGGCGGGTGCTCGTGCTCAACTACCAGGGCGGCACGCAGGAGATCGAGGTTGGGCCGGACGTTCGGATCGTGACCTTCGTCGCTGGCAACCGGGCCCTGCTGAAGCCCGGCGCCAGCGTAGTGGTGTCGGCGGTGACGGCTCCGGACGGCACGCTCACCGCCCGCAACGTACAGGCCGAGAAAGATGGCGTGTTGCCGCTGGCGTTTTGAAGGCTGGCGTTCTGAAGGTTGGGGGCTGAAATCTATCGATGGTGCGCGTATCCTGTTGTCATGGCACTCCATCCGGCTCCCGCTCTCGACGACGAAAACCCTGACATCGCGGAACTGATCGCGGCGCGTCCTCAGTTCTCCATGCACGCGATGGATGGGCTGATGATGGACGGCGTGCCGCTCAACGCCGTCGCCGACGCGCTCGGCACGCCGGCATGGGTGATCTCGGCGCCGACCCTGCGCCGCCGTTACAGCGAATTGGCGACGGCGCTAGCCGAGGCTGGGCTCGACGTGAGGGTCCACTACGCTGTCAAGGCCAACGACCATCTGGCGGTGCTGCGGGTGCTCGCGGCCGAGGGTGCCGGCGCCGACGTGGTGAGCGGAGGCGAGTTTTTGCGTGCCCAGGCGGCCGGGATCGCGGCCCGGCACATCATGTTCTCGGGCGTCGGCAAGACCATGGCCGAGCTGCGGCTGGCGCTGGAGCACAATGTCGAGCAGATAAACATCGAAAGTGCTGCGGAACTGGACATGCTCTCGGCGCTGGCAGCGTCCATGAGCGTCGTCGCGCGCGTCTCGTTGCGGATCAATCCCGATATCGATGCCGGCACCCACTCCAAGATCAGCACCGGTCGCGCGCGCGACAAGTTCGGCATCCGCTATGACGATGCGGCGGCGCTGTATACCCGTGCGGCGGGATTGCCGGGCATCCGCCCGGTCGGCCTCGCGGTGCATATCGGCAGCCAGATCCAATCGATAGCGCCGTTCCGCGCAGCCTATGCCAGGGTGGCCGACCTGGTCCGGCTGCTGCGCCAATCCGGCCAGACGGTCGATACCGTGGATTGCGGCGGCGGACTTGGGATCGGCTACCGCGACGAGCCCGGCGGCTCGCCGCGCGCGCTGGCTGGGGCCATACGGGCAGGGCTAGGCGGGCTCGATCTCCGGCTAATGATCGAGCCGGGCCGATGGCTTGTTGGGCCGGCCGGCGTGCTGCTGGCTTGCGTGGTGCTGGAGAAGCAATCCGGTGCCTACCGGTTCGTGGTGCTCGATGCTGCAATGAACGACCTGATCCGGCCGTCGATGTACGAGGCCTGGCATGGCATCGTGCCGGTGTCGGCGGTCGATGCACGGCGGCCGGTGTCGCTGGCCGACATTGTCGGGCCGGTGTGCGAAACCGGGGACACGTTCGCGCGAAGCCGGAATTTGCCGACCCTGGCAACCGGCGCGCGCGTGGCGATACTCGATGCCGGCGCCTATGGTGCGGTGATGAGCTCAACCTACAACGCGCGGCCGCTGGCGGCGGTCGCGATGCTGGACCCCAGCGCCGGGGCCGATGGCTTTTCGGTGATCCGCCAGCGCCAGCCAGTCGCGGCGCTATGGCGTGACGAGATCGTGCCGGCATGGCTGGCGTAGAGAAGCAGCCTGCCTCCGGGTTGGCATTCCGGCTCCGGCGGTTGCGTGCGCTCGGCCGCGCCGCCATCCTGTTTGAACGGGTCTGGCCGGCGATCTGGCCGGCGATCTGCAGTGCCGGTTTCTTTCTTTGTGCGGCGTTGCTTGACCTGCCGGCGCAGTTGCCGGCGCCGCTCCATGTCGCGCTGCTCGGGATCGTGGCGGTTGTTATCCTGTTCCTGCTGGCCCGCGGCCTGACTCGGATCGCATTGCCGACCCCTGCCGATGCCGATCGCCGCCTGGAACGCGCATCGGGCCTGCGGCACCGGCCGCTGGCGGCACTCACCGACACGCAATCGGGCGACGACCCGGCGGGCGCCGCGATCTGGCGCGAACACGTCTCACGCGCCATCGGCCAGACAACCCGGCTCCGGATCGGGCTCCCGCGCGCTGGCCTGGCGCAGCGCGATCCACGCGCCTTGCGTGCTGGGCTGCTGGTGGCGCTGGCAGCTTGCCTGGCAATCGCCGGCGGCGATGCGGTGCCGCGGATCGTGCAATCCCTGACCCCGTCCTGGCCACGCGCGCAGGCGGCGCCTGCGGTCGAGGTCACCGCCTGGGTGTCGCCGCCCGGCTACACCAGGCTGCCGCCGTTCTTCCTCAAGCCGGCCGGCGGCGCCGTCCGCGCGCCGATCGGCTCCCGGCTTACGGTCAGCGTCACCGGCGGGACCACCATGCCGACCCTGTCGCTCGACGGCGACGGAACGCCGCTCGCGAGCCTTGACCGGACCAGTTTCCAGGGCGAGCGTGTGCTCCGCCAGGGCGGCCTGCTGCGGCTCGATCGCGGCGGCCAGACGGTCGCTAGCTGGGAGCTTGCCATCCTTCCCGACCTGCCGCCGACGGTTGCCTGGACCGTGGCGCCCGGTGCCTCGCCACGTGGCGAACAGACCCGGCTGCCCTGGCGCGCGGAGGATGATTACGGTATCGTCAGCCTCGCCGCCGAGTTTTTCCTGCGCGACCGGCCAGACCTGCCGCCGGTTTCCTTTCCATTGGCCCTGCCGGACGAGACCACGGCTAAATCACGTGGCGTGGCGACCCAGGACCTCTCCGCCCATCCATGGGCCGGGCTTGCGGTGCGCGGCCGGCTAGTCGCCCGCGATGCCATCGGCCAAATCGGAAACAGCACGGTCGCGGAATTCGAGCTGCCACAGCGCCGGTTCCAGAACCCGGTGGCGAGGCTGCTGGTCGAGCTTCGGCGGGGACTGACGCTGCATCCCGAGGACCGCACCGAGGCGCTCGGCGCGCTTGACGAGCTGGTGCAGCAGCCGGCGCTGCTCGGCGACGAGCCAGCAATCGTGCTCAACGTTGAAGGCATCTATTACGAACTGGTGCGCGACCTGGCGCCGTCCGCGATCGGCGAGACGCAGCAGCGGATGTGGGAGCTGGCGCTGCGGTTGGAGGATGGCCAGGCGGAGCGCAGCGCGCGGGCGCTGGAAGCCGCCCGACAGGAGGTCCGCCAAGCGATGGCCGAGGCGTCGCGCAATCCCACCCCTGAAAACCGTGAGGCCCTGGACCGGGCGTTGAAGCAGCTGGAGGAGGCAGTCCGCCAGCACATGGCGGCGCTGATGGAGCAGGCGATGCGCGACAACACCGATGAGCGCGCCGATCCGGATGCGATGCGAATGGACCAGCGCGACATGCAGCGCTTGGCCGAGGCGGCACGCGAGGCCGCCAAGGCCGGCCGCATGGGCGAGGCGAAGAACGACCTAGCTGAGCTGGAAGCGATGCTGCAGCAGCTGCAGAAGGCCGAGGCGGCGGGCAATCCGGCTGGCAGCGCGGCCGGCGCCAAGCGGCGCGCCGAACGGCGTGAGCGCGGCCAAAAGCAGGTCGGCGCGCTGCAGGACATGATCACGCGCGAAGGCGGGCTGCTGGATCAGTCCAAGGCCCGTGCCAACGAACGCCCTACTCCAACATCACCGTCCGATGCCCCATCGCCTCAACCTGAAGCGCAAGCCGCGCAGAAAACCGATCAGCGCGTGCAGCAGGCGCTGCGCCGGGCGCTTGGCGAGCTGATGCAGCAGTTCGGCGACTTGGCCGGCGAGGTGCCCGCCGGCCTGTCGGACGCCGACGGCGCGATGCGCGATGCGGCACAGGCGCTGGCCCAGGGCAGCGATCCCGGGGCCGGCGCCGCGCAGAAGAAGGCCATCGAGGCGCTGCAGAGAGGCGGCAACGAGATGGGCCAGACGATGGCGCGGCAGTTCAGCCCGAACGGCCCCGGCTCCGGCCAGGAGTCCGGCGAGGGCGAGGGTGAGGGTGCCGGCACCGGCTTGGCCGACAACCGCCAGGGTGATGAGGACGGCGGCGGTCGGCCTCGCCCCGGCGGCCCGGCAGGCGCCGGACGCTCACGCGATCCACTCGGCCGGCCGCAGGGCCAGGGAACCTCTGGCGCGGACGAGAGCGCCGACGTCAAGGTACCGGAGGAGCAGGAGCGCCAGCGCGCACAGGCGATCCAGGAGGAACTCCGCCGCCGTGGTGCCGATCGCGGGCGACCGCAGGAGGAGCTGGATTACATTGATCGGCTGCTGCGGCGCTTCTGACCAGCATGGGGCTCCGCCCCAAACCCCGCCGGAGTAGCGCCCCGGTACGCCCAACCTGAGGAAGGGGTTCAAAGGGGCGACTGCCCCCATGCTTGAACGTTGGGGGGGGGGACCAGGGCAGAGCCCAAGCTTGCTTTATTAGCTGCGGCGCTTACGCCTAACGGCATTATTGTCACGGAATCGTGCGCCAGATGAATTCACTGTCGTTTCGTGCCGCCGAGCCATCGGCGTTAGGTCAGATCGAGTTGACCGTCGTAGTGCCGTGCTACAATGAAAGGCCAAACGTCCGTCCGCTGGTCGAAAAGCTTCATGCGGCGCTGAACGGCATCGAATGGGAAGTCGTCTACGTCGACGATGATAGTCCCGACGGCACCACGGCTGAACTTCGAAAGGTTGCCGAGGCAGATCGCCGGGTGCGCTGTATTCGCCGGATCGGGCGGCGCGGCTTGGCCTCGGCGGTGATTGAGGGCGCGATGTCGTCCTCGGCGCGTTATGTCGCGGTGCTGGATGGCGACCTGCAGCATGACGAGACAAGGCTGCCGGACATGCTGGCGGCGCTACGTGGGGGGGATTTCGACATTGCGGTCGGCAGCCGACATGTCGAGGGCGGCGACACCACCGGTTTGTCGTCGCGCTGGCGGCACATGCTGTCGGATGGCGGTATCAGGCTAGCGCAGGCCTTTCTGCCCGTTAAGCTGGCCGACCCGATGAGCGGTTTCTTCATGCTGCCGCGGGAGACCTTCGAAACCCTTGCCCCGCTGCTGACCGGCAAGGGCTTCAAGATCCTGCTCGACCTAGTGATGAGCGCGCCGGCCAAGCTGCGGGTAGCCGAGATCCCGTGTCGGTTCCTGCCGCGTGTCGCCGGCGAGAGCAAGCTGGACGTGCTGGTGCTGGCGCAGTTCGCGGGGTTGCTGCTGGACAAGGTTTTCGCCGGGTTGCTGCCGATGCGCTTCCTGGCCTTCTGCCTGGTCGGTGGCCTTGGCGTCGGGCTGCATCTGGCGGTGCTGACGGCGGCGCATGGCATTGCCGGGGTCGGCTTCGGCCAGGCCCAGATCACGGCCACCATTGTCGCCATGGTGTTCAACTTCTGGCTCAACAACTCGTTGACCTACCGCGACACGCGGCTGCGCGGGCCGATGCTTTGGCGGGGTCTGCTGCTGTTCATTCTGGTCTGCGGGCTTGGCGCGATTGCCAATGTCGGCATCGCCCGGATGCTGTACGACACCAACGGCTCGGGCTGGAATGTCGCCGGCGCCACCGGTGCGATTATCGGTGTGGTGTGGAACTATGCGGTATCGGCCACGCTGGTGTGGCGCACGCGTTGAGGCTTGTTTTTCCGGCATGGGGCTGGCTTGCACTGGCCGGAGTGACCCTGGTTCGGTTGGCAGTCGCGGCGGCGCTGCCGCTATCCCCGGACGAGGCCTACTACTGGGTATTCTCGCGTGCATTGGCGCCGGGCTACCTCGATCATCCGCCGATGGTGGCGCTTTGGATCCGCGCTGGCACCTGGATCGCCGGCGACGGCGCGACAGGGGTGCGGCTGCTGGCGCCGTTCTCGGCGGGCATCGGCTCGGTGCTGCTGGCGGACGCAGCGGAGCGGCTGCTGCCCGGCCGCCAGGCGGGTTTCCGCGCGGCGATGCTGCTCAACGCGACCCTGCTGCTTGGCGTCGGGGCAGTGACGATGACCCCGGATACGCCGTTGATCTTCTTCTGGACCGCGACCCTGTGGGCGCTGGCACGGGTGACAACAGGTGGTGGAAAGTGGTTCGTCTTCGCCGGGGCGATGCTTGGATTTGCCCTCGTCAGCAAATACACGGCGGTGTTCGCGGGCCTTGGCGCCGGCCTGTGGCTAATGCTGACGCCGGCGATGCGGCCATGGCTTTCGCGACCCGCGCCCTGGATCGGCGCCGTGCTGGCAGGAATAATCTTCGCACCGGTGGTGTGGTGGAACGCCGAGCATGGCTGGGCCAGTTTTCTGAAGCAGGGCGGCCGGGCAGGCGATCTTTCACCAGGCCGCGCTATTCGGTTCGTGGCCGAGCTGATCGGCAGCCAG
>JAYTTA010000090.1:0-8791 GCA_043745345.1 Acetobacteraceae bacterium
CTGCAGGTAATGGCGCAGCGGATAGCCCGGCGGCGGCTCGGCCTCGAACACATCCGGCGCGGCGCCAGCGATATGTCGGGCGTTCAGCGCCTCGAGCAGCGACGCCTCATCGACCACGCCACCGCGGGTATTATTGATCACGAAAGCGCTGGGTGGGACGAGGTCATGATGACCTGCCAGGCGCGCGTCACGACCCGCCATCCGGCGCGTCCCTTTGGTAGTGGCGGGTATATTTATCGGTGATCAGGTCGGTCTTGACGACGATGGCGACGTCGATGGTGTTGAACTGACGATCGATCACCGCGCCGTCGCCGACAAAACCGCCAAGCCGCAGGTAGCCCTTGATCAACGGCGGCAACGAAGCCAGCACGCGGCGCGGATCGAGACCGACCGGATCTGTACGGCACATGTCGACGTACAATCCCGGGAGCGCGCGAGGCCGGATCGCCGGTGGCGCTAGATGATGGCGGTGCAGATAAGTCAGCTCGGTCGCCAGCACATCCGGATCAATTCCCGACAGGCTGGCACAGCCGAACATGATATCGATCCGATGGCGGAACACATAGGCCGCGATGCCGCGCCACAGCAGCTGCATCGCGGCGCGCGAACGATAGGCAGCATCGACGCACGAGCGTCCAAGCTCGAGGATCTCGCCCGGAAATGCCTCGATCGCCGAGATGTCGTACTCCGCCGCCGAATAGAAGCCGCCGAGCCTGGCTGCCGCATCACGGCGGATCAGCCGGTAGGTGCCGACAATGTTCTCCACCCCAGTGCCAATGGTATGGTCCACAACCAGCAGATGGTCGGCGACGGCATCGAACCGGTCGGCATCACGCTGGCTTGCGGCGCTTTTGGCATCCGGATGCGCACCCATCTCGCCATAGAACACGCGGTAACGCAGCGCCTGCACGGCATCGATTTCGGCCGACGAGCTCGCGATCCGGGTGCCGAGATCGCCGCTGCGGATCTCGCCGAAACCCGCCGCCAGCGAAAACCCCGGCTCGAGCGATGTCTCCGGCATCAACAAATGGAGTGTCCGATTGGAAGGTCGGCCGTGGCATCAGGCATTCGGCTTCTGCCCGGCAGTGGTTCCACGCCTGCGGCCGAACAGCTCAAGGCGCATTGAAACCAGATCAAAGCCGAGCCGAGCCGCAATCTCACGCAGTAGGCCTTCATGCTGGGCATCGGCGAACTCCACCACGCGGCCGCTCTCAATATCGATCAGGTGGTAGTGGTTGCCCTCCTCCGTGGGCTCGTAGCGAGCCCGGCCGCCGCCGAAATCACGGCGTTCGAGGATACCTTTTTCCTCGAGCAGCCGGACCGTCCGATAGACGGTGGCAATGGAAATCCGGCCATCCAGCAGGCTCGCCCGGCGATAGAGCTCCTCGACATCGGGATGATCGGCGGCTTCCGACAGCACGCGGGCGATGACCCGGCGCTGGCCCGTCATCTTCAGCCCACGTTCGACACAGAGGCGCTCAATGCGCGATTCCATCCGATCCCTTGCAATACGACCACCGGGGGATGACTTAGTCTGAAACTAGTCCAGCGCCCAGCCCCGCGGTTAGTAAAATCCCGGCGGGCTTAGTTCATCGGGCACATGCGGTGTCCAGCAAACAAGTGGCTGGCAAACAACCGGTTCCGTGCCGCGTTATTTGCGTGGCACGCGCGGCTGGGTTCCAAGCCCGATTTTCTTTGCCATCGACGAGCGATGGCGTGCATAATTCGGCGCTACCATCGGATAGTCGATCGCCAAGTCCCAACGATCGCGGTATTCCTCCGGGGACATCCCATAGGCAGATTTGAGATGTCGCTTGAGCATCTTCAGCTTTTTACCGTCTTCAAGGCAAATAATATAATCGGGGAAGATCGACTTTTTCACCGGTACCGCAGGCTGTGGCTTTTCGACTGGTTCAGGATTCTTGCCGATACCGGTCAACGTTGTAAACACGTTCTGAATCAAGGCCGGCAGGGCATCCGGCGAGACTGAGTTGTTCGAGACATGCGCGGAAACAATTTGCGCAGTCAGCCCAAGAACAGTCTCTCGGGATGGATCTTCCATGTGCAACGCCTTTCGCTTCGGCTTGACTTCATTTACATAAAATAAACGGTTATTCTCTACAATACTAGGGGAACAACAAGTGACGACGACAGAGATCGAATATCTGCCGATCAATCACGAACTGGACATCACCAACGACGTCTGTCCAATGACTTTCGTTCGCGTTCGCCTGATGTTGGATCGAATGCTGCCGGCACAAACTTTGCGTATTCGACTGAAAGGCCAGGAGCCGATCGAGAATGTTCCACGCAGCGCCGTCGCGCTGGGTCATCAGGTGCTTTCCAAAAGTATCGGCGAGGATGGTGTCTGTTCGCTGGTGCTGCGGCGTGACGGGTAGCTCCAGCCTTCACGACCCGAAACTTGCCTTCAGAACAAGCGCGTCCTCGCCGCTGCTATAATAGGCGCGGCGCCTGCCGACCGGCAGAAACCCGAGCTTTCCATAAAGGCCCAACGCGGCATCGTTGCCGGTCGAGACCTCCAGAAACATCGCGCCGGCGCCGCCGTTGGCGGCAATCGCCTGTGCGGCCACCAGCAATCCGGTGCCGACGCCCTGCCGACGGGCGCCAGGTGACACCGCCAACGTCAGGATCTCCGCCTCCTCCCCCGTACTTCGTGCCAGCACGAAACCACGGTCCGAATCGATCAAACCGAACGCGCCCGACAGTTCAAGCTGCAGACGAAACACATCGGCCGACCAGCTGTCGGCGGGCTGGAACGCGGCGGCGTGAATTGCGGCCATGGCCTGGGCATGACCGGCCGTCGCCAGCCGGAATTCGCTCATGGCACCAGGCCAGGCGGCCGGGCGCGGCTGACCTCGGGCGCATCGACATAGACCGGCTGGCTGGCGCGCGGCGGCAGGATGCCGAGATGCCGGCGCCGCGCCGCATCCGCGATGTTGCGCGGTCGCGGGATGCGGGCGGTGGTCAGCATCACGTCGGCGCCCTGGGCTGCCAACGAGGCGGCAACGACCATCGCCGCATCCCCCGCCAAGACCACCGGCTGACGGGGTCGCGGCAGCGTGTTGAGCAAAAAGCTTTCGGCGACCCCGTCTCGCTCCAGGAACACGCGGCCGCGCCGGCTGGTGATAGCACACCATAGTTGCCGCCCGGCGATCGGCGGCCCAGCCTCGATGAACGCCTCGGAAAACGCCTCGCCGACGGTCACGCCGATCACCGGGATACCAAGCGCAAGCCCGACACCGTGCGCCAGCGAAAGGGCGGCGCGGATGCCGGAAAAACTGCCCGGCCCCAGGGTCACCGCGATCAGATTGGGGCTTTCAATCGCCAGCACCGCCTGCACCATGCCGGCAAGCTGCGCGGACTGGCCTTGGCGGCCTTCGGCATACCGGGCGGCGAGCACGCTGTCGTTGTAGACAACCGCCGCCTGGCAGCCAGCGAGCGCCGCGTCGATTACCAAGATTTGCATCAAGACAAAGTAGAGGAGTGGGAGCGCCGCAGGCAAGAAAGCATGGGACTCCGCCCCAAACCCCGCTAAGGGGCAGTCGCCCCTTAGCACTCGCATGCTTAAGGATTGCGGTTCCGGGCGCTTTTCGGGCGGGGTCAGGGGCGGAGCCCCAGCCTTGCTAGCTACCGTTAATCGGCACGAGATGCGACAAAAACGTCTCCGCACACGCCTTCCAGCTGTAACGCTCGGCATGGCGGCGGCAGGCGGCACGGCTGGCGCCCAGCGCCTCGATCGCCGCGTGCCGCAGATCGACATCGACGCAACCGACTTTCTCGTCCGCCACCAGCAGCACGTCCTTGGGGCCGGTTACCGGGAATGCCGCGACCGGGGTGCCGCAGGCCAGCGCTTCCAGGATGACGAGGCCAAACGTGTCCGTTAGGCTTGGAAACATGAACACGTCACCCCCGGCATAGGCGCGCGCCAGTGCTTCGCCATCCAGCGGCCCGTCGAAATGGACGTTCGGGTAGCCGCGCTTCAGTGACGCCAGTTGCGGCCCGCCGCCTACCACGACCTTCGATCCTGGCAGATCGAGATCCAGAAAGGCGCGGATATTCTTCTCGATCGCTACCCGGCCAACATACAGGAAGATCGGACGCGGCAGCCCCCAATCTTGCCTTTTGGCGGAAGCGGCAGGCTTGAACAGATCGAGGTCGACGCCGCGTGACCAGGCGCGAATATTTCGAAATCCACGGCCGGTGAGTTCCTCGCGGAGACTTTCCGTCGCCACCATGGTACCAGCCGCGGCGCCGTGAAAGCCGCGCATCCAGGCGTAGATCGGGCGCACCGGGAAGCCGATGCGCGCCTGCACATACTCAGGAAACCTGGTGTGGAATGCCGTCGTGAAGCGAAACCCGGTGCGTCGCGCCCAGGTCCTTGCGGCGAGGCCGAGCGGACCCTCGGTCGCGATGTGCAACGCGTCCGGCCGGAAGGCAAGGATAATCCGCACCAGGCGCCGGGCCGGCAGGATCGACAGCGAGATATCCGGGTAGGTCGGGCAGGGAACGGTGCGGAACCGGTCGGGGCCGACCACTTCCACCACATGGCCCATCGCGCGTAGCTCGCCGGCGACGGTGGACAGGGTGCGGACGACGCCGTTGACCTGCGGCAACCAGGCATCGGACACAATCAGGATGCGATGGACCGGCGCTTCAGACAGCATCTTCAGCGGCTGTACGGGTGGGGGCGCCCGAAGGGCTTCAGACAGCTTCCGGTTCCTGCGCGACGGCCTCGGATCGTAGCGCGAAGAAAGATAGCCGATTGATCGCCGCCCAGTCGATAAGCTCAAACCGGCCGTCCTGGTGCTCGACCAGCGCTGTGCAGCTCTCCACCCAGTCGCCGTCGTTCATGTAAAGCATACCGTTCACCTCACGCATCTCGGCGTGGTGAATGTGGCCGCAGACGACGCCATCGAAGCCGCGGCGGCGCGCCTCGTTGGCGAGTGCCGACTCGAAACGGCCGATCGCCTTCACCGCCTCCTTGACTTGGCGCTTCAGCCACGCCGACAGCGACCAGTACGGGTAGCCCAGCCGACGGCGGAGCACGTTGAACCAGCGGTTGGCGATAAGGGCGCTGGTGTAGGCGCCGTCTCCGAGCAGTGCTATGAACTTAGCGTAACGAACCACGCTGTCGAACTCGTCGCCGTGCATCACCAGCAGCCGGCGTCCATCTGCGGTTACGTGCACGGCGTCCTTGCGCAGTCGGATACCGCCGACCTCCAGGCCGACCGGCAGCCAGGTGCGGAACATCTCGTCGTGATTGCCCGGGATGTAGGTGACCTCGGCGCCGCTCCGGGCGTGATGCAGAATCAGGCGCAGGACCTCGTCGTGATTGGCATCCCAGTACCAGGACTTCCGCAACCGCCAGCCGTCGATGATGTCGCCAACCAGATAAAGCCGGTCGCACGACATGCGGCGCAGGAAGTCGGCAAGAAAATCGATGCGGCAGCCGCGGGTGCCGAGATGGGTATCCGAGATGAATACCGCTCGATATCTTGGCTGCAGTCCATGGTTGACTGAAACATTCATGGGCTGTCTCCACGTCTGTTAGAAATACGCACCCTATAGTTGTGGGACATAGGCCAGGATGCGATTCGGCAAGATGAATGTTTTATTACTTCAACGAAATTGCCGTGCTCCTTTATTCATTAGAACATCACAAAGTCGAAATATTTAATGCATGTGATTCGATCACAGTAGAGTGCTACCTGAAGGTTCAATGCCATCGCCGATCTCCGGGTCAGCCAACACGACGCCAGCAAATGATCATCATCTTCAACCCGGTCGCCGGCCGGCGTCGCACTCAGCGCCTGTGGCAAGTGCTCGACGTCATGATGGCCAACGGCATCCGCGTCGACTTGGTCGAAACCGGCTGGGTCGGCCATGCCGAGGTCCTGGCACGAGAGGCTTGTGCCGGCGGCAAGCGAATGGTGGTGGCAGCCGGCGGCGACGGCACCATCGCCGAGGTCGCCAACGGACTAATAGGCACCGAAACGCGTCTCGGCGTCATCCCGCTTGGCACCGCCAACGTGCTGGCCAACGAGCTGGAACTGCCGTTCGCGCCCCGAGCCGTGGCAGCCGCCCTGGCGTTCGGCCGCACCCGGGCGCTGTGGCCTGGCATTGTGCGCGTCGCCGACACCTCCCGGCTGTTCGTGCAGATGCTCGGGGTCGGCTTCGATGCGCATGTCGTTCATAACCTGTGGCTGCCGCTTAAGCGCGCCGCCGGCAAGGGCGCCTACGTGCTGCAGACCCTGCGCGAATTCCCGCGCTACGATTTCGGCCGCATCCGGCTGCATATTGACGGCACCGAGGCCGAGGCCGGCAGCGCAATCATTAGCAAAGGCCGGCTCTACGCGGGCAAATACCTGCTGGCGCCGGATGCGCGGCCAAGCGAAGCCGGTTTCTCCGTCGTACTGTTCGAACGATCCAGCCGGAGTGCGGCGATGATGTATGGCGCCGCCCTGCCGCTGGGGTTGCTGCACCGGGCACCAGGCGTGCGCCATGTCCGCGCCAGCCGGATCGATTTCATCGGTAACCGAATTTCTCCCGCGCAGGCCGACGGAGACCCCGCTGGTTGCACGCCCCTCAGCATCACCGACGCGCCCGGACCGATCCATATCGTTGTCGGGTGAGCACGCTTTGGTTTTCCTTGACAATGCTGCACCGCGCCATTAGAGGACTAGCGCGCCCCTTGATGCGGTTCTGCGCGCTGCCAGTTTTCGGTGACTGTTCAACCCGCGAATGCCAACGCATTCCAGCTATACCGAAGACCAACACGCTTTCCAGGTAGCCCATTCTCTCAGCAATTAGCGCCGGTTCGCGGTCCTGCCGACTGCGTTCGACTCGCGATCTTTGCCTACCCGGCAGTCCGCGCGTCCGATCACGGAAGATTTTTACACTATGACTACCAGCTTTGAATCCCTTGGCCTCGCCGCACCCCTTCTGAAGGCGCTGGCGACCGAGGGTTATACCGTTCCCACCCCGATCCAGATGCAGGCGATCCCGCACGTGATGACCGGGCACGACCTCCAAGGCATCGCCCAGACCGGCACCGGCAAGACCGCGGCTTTCGCGCTGCCAATCCTGCACCGGCTGATGGCCCAGAACCGCGCGCCGGCGCCAAAATCCTGCCGCGTGCTGGTGCTGGCCCCGACCCGCGAGCTTGCCAGCCAGATCGCCGACAGTTTTCGCGCCTACGGCCGTGACACCAAGATCCGCACCACCGTCATGTTCGGCGGCGTGCCCAAGCCGCGCCAGTCCCGCGCCATCGCCGGCGGCATCGATATACTTGTTGCCACCCCGGGCCGGCTGCTCGACCATCTTAACGACCGTGCCATCCGTCTCGACCTCACCGAGATCCTGGTGCTGGACGAGGCCGACCATATGCTAGACCTCGGCTTCATCGTGCCGATCCGCAAGATTGCGGCGATGCTGCCGGCCAAACGCCAGACGTTGTTCTTCTCGGCCACCATGCCCAAGGAAATCGGCGACCTCGCGGGAAAACTGCTGCACAATCCAGTCCACGTCGCCGTGGCACCCGTCGCCACCACGGTGGAGCGGGTCGAGCAGCAGGTCATCTTCGTCGACACTGCGCGCAAGCGGAACCTGCTCACCGATATCCTGCACAACGACAAGCGGACCAACGGCAATATGGGCCGCACCCTGGTCTTCACCCGCACCAAGCACGGCGCCGACCGCGTGGTAAAGCACCTGGAGCAGGTCGGCGTGCAGGCCGACGCCATCCACGGCAACAAGAGCCAGCCGCAGCGTGAACGCGCCCTCGCCGCCTTCCGCTCCGGCCAGGTCAAGGTGCTGGTCGCGACCGACATCGCGGCGCGGGGCATCGACGTCGATGGCGTCACCCACGTCATCAACTTCGACTTGCCGAACGTGCCGGAAAGCTATGTGCACCGGATCGGGCGCACCGCCCGGGCCGGGGCCACGGGCGTCGCGATCAGCTTCTGCGACGCCCAGGAGCGGGCGTTCCTTCGCGACATCGAGAAGCTGATCCGCACCAAGGTGCCGGTGATGCCCTCGCCGGCTCGCGCGGCCTGAGCGGAACCAGGCCAGGAGAAAGCTCCTGGCCTGACCTCCGGGCGGTTAACGCTCCGTTGCATAATCTTTCAATCCAGGGATTAAAAAAACACTACTTGTTAATTTTTATTAACAAGAGCCATATTGTGTGTCCGGTACCGGAATGATCCAGCATCGGGACTTCTGGAGCGGCCACCTTGACGCTCAGTGCTTCCGCCCATGCGCCCAGGACCTTGGCAAGCACACCCGCTTCCACCCAGCAGCGCATCGCGGCTGCGGTGACCGTCGGCACGGCATTCGTGGCAACGCTGGTGCTACTGCCCGATGCCGCCCTGCCCGGCCCGATGTTCCCCGGCTTCCTGCTACTCAACCAGATGTCGTTGCTGATCGCCTACGCCATCGGAGCCTTTATCCTCTACGCCCAGTTTCACCGCGGGCGTTCGCTCAGCCTGCTGCTCGCGGCATCGGCAAGCCTGTTCACGGCGAACATGATGGCCCTTCAGCTGGCCAGCTTCCCCGGCGTGTTCGGGCCGCCCGGCACGCGCCTGCTCGGCACCAGCTTTGAGACCACCACTTGGCTATGGACCTTCTGGCATGTCGGCCCGGCCATGCTGGGCATCACCTACGCCGCGACGGTAAGGCACGGCAGAGGCGCCAGCTTCCGGCCGGATCGCACAGGCCTGGCGACCGCGGTGTCGGTCGCCGCCACACTGCTACTCTCGGCGGCGTTCGGCAC